>CAUYYU010000136.1:0-6191 GCA_963577415.1 Chloroflexota bacterium | reverse complement strand
TACGCCCACTTGAAATCGGATGCCCCGTTCCTGGTGGCGGAAGGCCAGCGAATCGTCCCGGGTCAGACAGTGGGCGTATCAGGAAATACCGGTCGATCCACAGGCCCGCATCTGCACGTCTCGGTGCAGGCAGGCGGCAACTACGTGGATCCGCAGCCGTTCTTGTGGCAGCTGCCATGAGCGCGGCCGCGAAGTTAGAACCATGGCGCCGGGGCGGGTTGGTCTCAAGCCAGCCACCCGTCGTGCCGAACATTGGACCGTACTACCGGCGGAGCCTGCCAGCATTCTTACATCGCTCCACCTCCGTGAGGTGAATCGCACATCATGAGCTCATCGACCACCGTTCAGACCCTGTCGACGCTTTCGACCTCGCAACGGGACGGATATCCGACGCCGGGAATTGGGGAGGGGGCGTTCGACGAGGCCATCCGCGAGGCGGTTCGATCCAACCAGGGTGTCATCAGCTTTGACAACTACGCCAGGTTTTCTACGGAGCGCGGTCGCTCGCTGACGACGGTTGTGAACTCCAGCGGCCCGGTGAATGCGTCGCTGGTTGTGGAGCAAGCTGACACGGACCCGGCCGAGCCAGTCCCCGTAGCATCGGCGATAACGCCGGAGCCGGCGTCCGAATCTGAGAATCCCGAACCGGCGCCGGAAGCCGAAGTCGCCCCGATGACGAATCGTGAGCGATTCGGAGATCTGTACTTCAGTAGCAACCTGTGGGTCGTCTGGGGTGCGGATGGTGACGAGCGCCGCACGCCCGGTGGCGGAAATCCCGATAAAATCATCAATCTCATCTACGAGCTAAAGGCGCTGGGTGTCAATGACGCCGAGCGATTCTGGCAAGGCCGCGCCAACGGTGGCGACGATTACTTGACCGGGTTGATTCTCCTCAACCAGTTGAAACTCTCGGTGATGCGGTCCGGCAAGCAACTGCTGACGCCGGCCGAGTACCGGGCGATGGGCACGGATATGTTTACGCGTGGCATCCAGCCCAACAAATTGCCGGACGGATCCCTGTTCGGGAGCTAATTCGCTTCCGGTAGTTCCGGCGCGCGATCGGTGCTCTGAGACCACGCCGTGGTCGGGTCGCACGACACTCCTGACGGCTCTCGGTAATTGTGCAATTGGTTGAGGCATCGTCACCGGCGCTGACACCTGACGAGCGATGCTTCACAATGGGACTGGCATTGTCCACTAGATACTGAGTAGCACCCCTGACCCGTCCGCACCTCTCGCTGCTGGTCGGAATTCAATTCGCGGGATTCTCGCTGGCGGGCTTCCTGTTTCCGTTTCTGCCGTTATACGTCCAGGAATTGGGAGTCCGGCCGCTATCCGCGGTGATCTTCTGGTCCGGGATTCTGGCGGCGGCCGGCTCGGTCGGGCTGGCGGTTTCGGGCTCCCTCTGGTCGCGTCTGGGACGCCGGTTCAGACTCCGAACGATGTTGGTTCGCGCGTTGATCGGGCTTGCGCTGGCGGCGGTCCTGATGGGAATCGCGGCCGAGGTGTGGGAATTGCTTCTGATAAGAATCGTGCACGGGATGCTCGGCAGTGTGGGAGCGGTGGTGGTGGCGGTGGTCACGGCGGCGATCCCGCGGGAGGGACGGGCCAGCGCGCTTGGCTGGCTTCAAGTTTCGATGGTGGCGGGAAGTGTGACCGGCCCGGTGCTCGGAGGGCTGGTGCTCTACCGGTTCGGATTTCCGTTGTTATTTGGTTTGGCCGGGGGCGCCGCGCTGGCGGTGGCCATCTTCGCGCTTACGGCGTTGCCGGATATGCCCCCGGCGCCGATTGAGGATGAGCGCGGCCCGGCGTCACCGGATCATCGTGTCGGGCGCGATCCGCGGGCGGTTTCGGTGGCTGTCTATTTCCTCGCCTTGCAGGCGGCTGTGATGATGACAGGCGGGCTGCTGGTGCTTTACGTACAGGAGCTTGGCGCGGGAACGGCGACGGCTCCAATCACCGGAATGGTAATCGGTTCGTCGGGCGCGCTGGCCGGGTTGGCGGCGCTATTCGCGGCGCGGAGGCGCGGCCGGCTGATGTCGGCGGAGAGGATCGGAGCGACAAGCGTGCTGGTGGGACTGCTGCTGCTGGCTCAGGGCATATCGACGGCGCTTGGCCTGATGTGGCTGTTCCGGCTCGGACAGGGCCTGACGACGGGGGCGCTGCGGCCGGCGGCGCAAGGGAGTGTGCAACGGCTGGTGGACCCGGAAAAGCGCCGGGCGGCATATCGGCTGGTGGCCAGGGCGTCGACGGCGGGATCGATCGGCGGCGCGCTGTTGGGGGGCGCGGTGGGTGCGGGGTGGGGGTTGTCCACGGTGTTCGCGGTGGCCGGTGCGGTGTTGTTGGTTGGGACGGCTGCAGCAGGGATAGTTTTGCAGGTGCGCGGGGGACAATCCGGCTGACGACCGCCCGGACGACGGCCCTTGCGAATCCGCCGATTACCTCAGGGGGTTTACAAGCGGTGTTAACATAATGCTCCCGACGCAGTAAAGACGGATGCGGCAGTGGGAGGTTCTCCGTCGCCAGAGTGCGTCGGCGATCGTCCGGAAAATGCCGGCGGCGACGATCCAACCCGACCAATTTGCGTGCTAAAACGCCCCAAGGAGCGGATACCACGAAAATTCACGATATCAGTATCAGCATCGGTCCGATGACCCCGCTGTGGCCCGACGATCCCGAAATCCTGCTCGAGCCGGCATCGCGGGTCGCCAATGGGGACCGAGCCAACATCACGCTACTGCAGATGGGAACTCATTCGGGGACCCACGTCGAACCGCCGGCCCACTTTTTCGACGGCACCGCCACCATCGATCGGCTCGATCTAAGTTTGCTGTGCGGCCCGGCGTACGTGGCCGAATTGAGCGCGCCGGACCGGATCGGCCGCGAGCATTTGGACGCGGCCAAGATTCCGCCGGGAGTGCGGCGGTTGCTGCTTAAGACGAGCAACTCGGATAAGAACCTGCTTTCCAACCGCGAATTCCAGGAGAAATACGTCAGTCTCTCCCCCGAAGGCGCCCGCTGGGTGGTGGATCGGGGAGTACAGCTAATCGGAATCGATTACCTGTCGGTGGAGGCCTTCAACTACATAAATCAGGATACGCATCGCGTACTGCTCGGAAACCGGCTCGTGATTCTGGAAGGGATCGATCTCTCCCAGATCGGAGCCGGACCCTACAACCTGTTCTGTCTACCGCTGAAGGTCGCTCGGGGCGACGGCGCTCCGGCGCGCGCGGTTCTGGTTGAGGATTTGTAGCGCTTGGCTGGCTCAACGGACAGAGACGGTGTAGCCGTTGAGCCCGGCGCAGCTCTGGATTTCAAGGCCGAGATCGCGCGGTTTCTAGATTATCTGCAGGAGTCGCGGGGACTCTCTCAAAACACACTGGCGGCCTACGGGAACGATCTGGGCCAGTTCGCGAAATTTTTGGACCAGCAAGGGGCGTCGAGTTGGGACGTGCCGGCCAGTACGATCTCAGCATTCTTGGAGATGTTGATCGGGCGCGAATACGCTCCGTCGTCCCAGGCCCGCAAGCTGGCGGCGATGAAGGCGATGTATCGATACCTGGTGTCGGTGAACGCCGTGGCGCATGATCCAAGCAAGGACATCGGCGGCGCCCGGGTCGCCAAGAAGCGTCCGAACATCATTTCGGTGGGAGAGGTGGACCGGCTGCTGGCGGCGGCGGCCGCGAGTTCGACGCCGGAGGGCTACCGGGACAGTGGCATGCTGGAGTTGCTGTACGCGACCGGGATGCGGGTTAGTGAGATTGTGGCCCTCAATGACGTTGACGTGGACATTCGGACTCTGCGAGTAACCTGCGGCCGCGGCACCAATCGGGAACGGCAAATCCCCTTTGGCCCGCGAGTGGTGCAGGCGCTGGGGAGTTACCTGAACCAGGCCCGGGAAAAATTGTTAAGCGGCCGGCCGGCCGCCGCTTTATTCTTGAACCATCGGGGCCGACGGCTGACCCGGCAGGGCTTCTGGTTAATCATCAAAGGCCACGCTCGGGACGCCGGAATCTCCAGCTCAATTACCCCGCACACGCTGCGTCATTCGTTCGCCACCCATCAACTGCGCAATGACGGGACGATCCCGGAGGTTCAGTCGGTGTTGGGTCACGCGAGCCCGGCGACAACCCAGATTTATCTAGAACTGGCCCGGGAATCGGGAGGGATCAGCGGACCGTTGCCGGGCTCTCAACCCCGCTCCGCCGACTGAACAGACGCGGGTGACCGCCCGGCGGGAGAATGAATACTCGGACGAGGTCCTCGCCGCGGCCGATTTCGTTCTTGGCCGCTCGTCCAAAGCGCCGCGACTGGGAGTGGTGCTTGGCAGTGGCATCGGTGCGGCCGGTGACGGTTGGGGAATCGAGGGCAAATTTCCCTATTCGACAATTCCCAACTTCCCGACCGGTTCGGTGGCCGGACACGCCGGTGAGTTGCTGACTGGCCTAATTGGTGGGACGCCGGCGGTGATCATGAGCGGGCGCTCGCATTACTACGAATCCGGCTCGATGATCGAGCTTGCGTTCGCGATCCGCAGCCTGTGCGCGTGCGGCATCGACGTTTTGATTCTCACCAACTCGGCTGGCGCCGTGGCTGCTCGCATAGAACCCGGCACGATGATGGTTATACAAGATCACATCTGCCTGCCGGCGCTTACCGGGCTGGGTCCGTTGGTTGGTCCGAACGTCGGTCCGGGGCCGCGATTTCCGTCGATGGCGAGGGCCTACGATAGCGAACTGCTGGAAACAGCGATCCGGGCTGCCTCTGAACTTGAGACCGATGTGGTGAGCGGTGTGTATGCGATGGTCGGTGGTCCGAATTATGAGACTCCGGCCGAGGTGCGGTTCCTGGAGGCACTCGGGGCGGACGCAGTCGGTATGAGCACGGCTGCAGAGGCGATCGTGGCCATACACTGTGGCGTGCGTGTGCTGGGTATTTCGGTCATCACTAATCGGGCCGGGATCCAGGTCGAAGAAGATGAACACGAGGCGGTTCTGCAGATGGCCGGGCGCGCGGCCAGGGACGTGGCTCGGGTGATCGAGATTGTCGCGGCGGGGATTGGACCCGGTTAGCCGCGCAGGCGCCAGAGCTGTCGCAGGTAGTTCCAGGCTTCGCGGAGACCGGCTTTGCTCTGTTCGGCCCGCCGTCGCTCGAACGCGAAAGGAAGGTCCGCGACGTTGTGCGCATGGCCCCGTACCAGGATCTCGAGCAAGATTTTGTATCCCAGCGGTCGCAGGTTGGAGTTCTCGATAACCGAGCGCTTGAAAAGGAAGTAACCGCTGAGCGGATCGGAGGTGACCTTGGACGCGGGCAAGAGGAGGTATGCGGCCAGCCGGGTGACCTTGCTGGCGAGACGCCGGTGAGGTCCGGAAAGGCCGGAGTCCCATCCTCCCGGTGCGTAACGGCTGGCCACTACCAAATCCGCGCCGCCGTGCAGGCGTTCCAGCAGGCGGGGGAGTATCTCCGGGGGGTGCTGGAGGTCGCCGTCCATGACAGCGAGAGCGTCGGCGGTGGCCAGGGGCAGCGCGGCGACGACGGCGGAGGCGAGCCCGCGACCGGCTTTGCGATGGGATAGACGAATTCGAGGATTGGTGGCGGAGGTTTGCCGAATTATGTCGGTGGTGGCATCGACGCTGTCATCGGCGAATACGATCTGATAGTCGATTCCGGTCAACGCCAGGTCGATGGCGGCGATGAGCGGCTCGATGTTGTCGGCTTCGTTAAAGGTTGGGACTATGACGGACAGGCGCATGATTCTCGGTCCGGGACCCGGGCGACGTTATTAGATGTGGCGTTACAGACGATTAGGAGTGTGGTTGGGTTAGGATCATCCTCCCATCTTCTCCTAAACAAACAGCGTCGGCCACCCGCAGCACGCAGCGATTCGTTGGACTACTTTGTTTTCCATTTACTCATTCACACTGAGGACGGCTGGGAGTCCGGCGAACTGCGACTGTACAAGCGCGACGGCGAGGAGGAGATCGACCCGGAGAACGCCAACATTCACATCCAGCTCGATATGCGCTATCTGGGGCTGGTCGATGTCGGTGTGGCCTTTCAAGGAGACAGTGTTTCCTGTCATTTCCACTGCGAGCAGTTGGAGTCCGTGCGGCTGTTGGGAGATCGCTCCTCCGAGCTCGCGGAAGCGATCGGCTCGCTGGGGCGGAAGGTGGGTCCGATTCGCCACTCCA
>CAUYYU010000135.1:0-6205 GCA_963577415.1 Chloroflexota bacterium | reverse complement strand
GATGATCTGGCCGCCGCCGTTAGCGCGCAAATGGGGGAGGGTTTCACGGATGACGTAATAGGTGCCGTTGAGGTTGATGTCGACGACCTGCCGCCAGGTTTCTAGGGGGATGTCGTTGAGATTGCGAAGGGCGGTGTTGACGCCGGCGTTGTTGATAACGAGGTTGATGGGGCCGAGTTGGGCGATGGCGCCGGCGACGAACTGCTGGACGTGGAGGTAGTCGGTGACGTCGCCAGGGCTGGAGAAGACTTCGACGCCGGCCGCGCGGGCCTCGGCGGCGGCGGCGGCGATAGGGTCGGGAGAGCGGGAGGTGAGGGCGAGGTTGACCCCTTCGGTGGCGAGGGCCCGCAGAATGCCAAGGCCGATGCCGGCGCCGGCGCCGGTGAGAATGGCGTTCTTGCCACGGATATTGATGGTTGTACCTCGGGTCTGGTGAGATTTGAGTGCGGGCAGCTTAGCAGTCGCCAGGGTTGGCCCGGTCAGGTGCGCTCGATGGTGGATTCGACGACGATCTCGGATACGTTGGCGCGCGCAGGCATTTTGGCGGCGAAGACGACGGCGGCGGCGATGTCTTCAGGCTTCATGATCTGGGCACGACGTTCGTCGGAGGTGCCGTCGGGACGGAGGCCGATCATCTGGGTGTCGGTCTCGCCGGGGAAGATGGCGGTGGCGCGGATGCCGTGGGTCCATTCCTCGGAACGGATGCTCTGGGTGAAGGCGGCGAGGCCGGCCTTGGTGGCGCCGTAGGCGACGCCGGAGTAGGTGCGGTCGCGGATGATGGCGGCGGTGGAAGCGATGTTGATGATGAGGCCGCCGCCGGCTTTGCGCATGGACGGCACGACCTCGCGAGCGAAATCGAAGGGAGCGGTGAGGTTGATGGCCACGACCCGGTCCCAGTTGTCGGCGCCAATGTCGGTGAGGGCGCGCTTGAGAGTGTGGATGGCGGCGTTGTTGACGAGAAGATCGATGGCGCTGAATTCGGCGATGGCGGCGACGACGATGCTGCCGACGTGGCCGCGGTCGGTGGAGTCACCCGGCAGGGCGAGGACCCGGACACCGTGAGAGCGGGCGGCCTCGGCGGTTTCTTCCAGCAGGTCGGCGCGACGAGCGGTGATGGCCAGGTTAACGCCCTCGGCGGCGAGGGCGGCGACTATGGCCCGGCCAATGCCGGCGCTGGCCCCGGTGACGATGGCGGTCTTGCCTGTGAGGTCCATTGAGTCCCCCCGTTTGAGCGATGATTGAGCGGCCGAGTGGATGGAGGATAGCAAGCGGGCGCGCCCGGGGTAGAGCGCGGGCCGGCATAGCGGGAGAATCGGCGTGGGCGGCTAGGCGACGGGCCGTTGGAGGTCGAAGATCCCGGTGGTGCGGCAGTAGGTCGATCCGCTGAGGCGGCCGACGGCCTTCAGTTGGAGTGGGTCGGCGGAGCCGTCTTCGCTCAGGAGGCGGTCGTCGATGTGGGCGAGGACGATCTCGCCGACGACCACCGTGTAGAAGCGGGGGGGATCGCCGTACTCGCGGGTCTCGACCAGGCGGCATTCGAAGTTGGCGGGGGATTCGGCGACGCATGGCGCGGAGACCAGATCGGAAGTGGCGGCGGTGAGACCGGCGACCTGGAACTCGTCGATTTCGGGTCCGACGTCGGCGGCGCTGGCGTTCATGGCTTCGGCGATGTCCTCGGTGACGATGTTGAGGACGAATTCGCGCGAGTGCAGGATGTTGGCGAGGGTGTGCTTTTGCCCGTCACCGCGCTGCCCGACGGAGAAGGCGAAGAGGGGCGGGGTGGAGCAAATGGGCATGAAGTAGCTGAAGGGAGCGACGTTGGGGACGCCGTCGGCGGAGATGGTGCTGACAAAAGCGATGGGACGGGGAACTACGAGCCCGCTCATGACCTTGTACATGTCGGGGGGCGGATGAGAGGTGGGGTTGAGGATCAAGGTTGGCTCCTTAGGCGTGACGCGGCGGCTCGGGGCGGCTCGGGGCGGCTCGGGGCGGCAAAGGGCTCCAGCCGGAGCGAGTTCTATCGAAGACGGGGACGGAGGCCTAGGCGTAGTCGTCGAGCATCTTGGCGAAATCGTCGGGGCTGAATTCGCCGGCAAGGTCGCGATCGACGGCACCGCCGAAAGCTTTGATCGCCGGTACCTGTTCTTCGTAGGTCGGGCGATCGGTGTTTTGAAAAAGAATTCCGGTCGGGATGCGATCGCCCCACTCGATGGAACGGTCGATGGCGGTGCGCATGTCGCTGGTGTCGTGATCTTCTTCCTGAAGGTCGTAAATGCGCTCGCGATACCACTTGGTGGTGTTGACGCGGTTGTAGATGACGCAATCCTGCAAGATTTCGACGAGGGCGTAGCCGGGGTGCTCGATGGCGCGGGCGAGGAGGTCGGCCATGCCGCGGGGATCGCCGGAGAAGCCGCGGGCGACGAAGCTGGCGCCGGCCATGATGGCGGTGCCAAGCCCGTTGAGAGCGGCTTCGATGGAACCTTCGGGTGAGGTGGTGGTGACGAGGCCGGGCTGGCTGGTGGGCGAGTACTGGCCTTTGGTGAGGGCGTACACCTGATTGTTCTCTACGACCTGGACCATGTTCACGTTGCGGCGGGCGGTGTGGATGAGGTGGCCGACGCCGATGCCGTAGCTGTCGCCGTCACCGCTGACGGAGATCACGGTGAATTTGTTGGGAGCGGCGAGACGGATGCCGGTGGCGACGGGGACGGGGCGCCCGTGGAGGGAGTTGAACTCATTGGCCCACATGTAATGGGGCAGCTTGCTGCCGCAGCCAATACCAGAGGTGAACATGACCTGGTGAGGGCCGATGCCGAGCTCGGTGAGGGCGCGCTTGAGGCCGACGACGATACCGAAGTCGCCGCAGCCGGGGCACCAGGTGGAGCGCTCGTCGGTATTGAAACTCTTGATGGTTACGGTGGCCGATTCAGACACCAACGCGCACCTCCTCTTTGACGGCGGCGACGATGTCGCCGGCGGTTATCTGCTTGCTGTCGTATTTAAGAATCCGGTGGTGGAAATCGATGCCGGTGGCGCGGCGGACGATGCCGGCGAACTGGCCGGAGAAGTTTTGCTCGACACCGATGAGATACCGGGCCGCGGACAGCATGTTCTCGGTGCCCTCGGGAAGGGGCCAGACTTCGGGGAAGTGGATCGCGCCGGCGCTCTGTCCGTTGGCGACAAGGAGATCGACGGCTTCTCTGATAGGTCCTCGAGTTGATCCCCAGCCGACGAGGGTGATGTCTGCGTCCTGGTCGCCGTAGAACTCGGGGGGGAGCATGTCGGGACGGGCGGTCTCAAGCTTCTGCATGCGCTTGTCCATCTGCTGGACGCGCACGGATTGGGACTCGGTGATGAAACCGCGCTCAGTGTGCTCGTCGCCGGTTGTCATGTAGACGCCGCGAGGGTGGCCGGGGAGCGCACGCGGAGAAATGCCGTCATCCGAGAGTTTGTGGCGGGCGTACATCTCGTCGGGGCCGAAGGCGTCGAGCTGTTCGTCGGAGACGAGTTTGCCGCGGTCGATGGTGATGTTCCCGAAATCTAGGTCGGCACGGTCGACGGTCTTCTGGGCGAATGCTTGGAAGAGGTCGGTCATGATGATGACCGGGGTCTGGTATTTCTCGGCGAGGTTGAAGGCGCGGTGGCCGGCGCGGAAGCATTCCTCAACGGATCCAGGGGTAAGGACCAGTCGCGGGAATTCGCCGTGGGAGGCGTAGAGGACGAAGTCGAGATCGCCCTGCTCGGTGCGGGTGGGCATGCCGGTGGAAGGGCCGGCGCGCTGGGCGTTGACGATGACGACGCCGGTCTCGGTGGTGCCGGCGAGGCCAAGGGCCTCGGTCATGAGGCAAAAGCCGCCGCCGGAGGTGGAGGTCATGGCGCGGGCGCCGGCGTGGGCGGCGCCGATGGCGGTCAGCAGGGCGGCGATCTCGTCTTCGGTTTGCTTGACGACGATTCCGTACTCGTCCTGGTGGGCCGCGAGGAACTCAAGCACGGTGGTGGCGGGGGTCATGGGGTAACCGGAGATAAAACGGCAGCCGCCGCCGATGGCGCCCATTCCGATGGCCACGTTGCCGTTGATTAGGATGCGATTTTCGCCTCCGGGGCGGGCTTGCAACTGAAAGTCGAACCGGTCCTGGAACTGGGCGCCGTATTCGACGGCGGCGGTGAGGACTTCGATGTTGGAGGCGGCGAGTTTCTCGCCGCGCTCGCCGGGATAACGACCGATGAAGGCCTCGCGGAGGGAGCGTTCGATGTACTTGGCGGAGAAATTCGTGATGCCAACGAGGACACCGACGGCGGCGGTGTTAGCCATGAGCTTGTTGCCACCGATGTCGTTGGCGAATTTGATGAGAGGGGCCCGGATTACGAGGAGATCACGGCCTTCGAAAAGAGAGTCATCGAGTTTGTAATTTTCATCGAAGATGACCGCGCCGCCGGGGAGGATGTCGTCAATGCGCTCGCGGACGGCCTGCTCATCGAAGGCCAGGAGTACATGGGCGCCTTCGCCGTGGTTCTCTATGGGCTTTTCGCTAATCCGAATCTGGTAGTAGATGTGTCCGCCGCGGATGCGGGATTCAAAGTCGAAGTTGGCGAAAGTCCAGAGGCCGGCGCGGGTCATGGATCGAGCCCAACCGGAACCCTGGCTGTCACAGCCGGTTCCGGCGGCGCCGGCGAACTGGAAGATCATGTTATTAAGGGTGGTCATCGTCACCTCCTGTAGGGATCGACGGGAACGGGCGAGGTGGGGGACCTGCGGGACTGCTCGACGGCGGGGCCGCGGGTCCGCAGGGCTATATACAGGTACAGGGGAAGAATTCGGAAAATGGAGCCGAAGGGGTCGGAAGCGATAGTCGGTTGGACCGAGCACATCGGCTGATAGGTAGTCTCTCCCCAAATGTAGACGGGTTTCGAGGCCCGCCCGAGATTAGCATCGCCGTTCCGGCGCGAACTCTGTCCGGAGCCTGATGTACAGGCAACAGCAATTAGGCGCATCGACGCTCAGAACTCCGCATGACGCGGAGGGCGACCGGACAAGTCTACTTCGGGACGGCGGTTTGTGGGCAATTGTAAACCAAGGTGGGGTGGGAACGGGGAAGGTTGGGGACGCTTCATTGGACCGGGAGAGAGGGTGCGGTATCTTGTTGCGCTGGCGTCCGGCGACCTGCCGGAGGTCGTACCGAAGCTGATTTTGGGAGTGGCATTTGGCCGTCGTCGAGGTGCAGGAACTTTATAAGCATTACGGTGAGATTCGCGCCGTAGACGGGCTGTCGTTTGAGGTGGAGGAGGGTGAGATATTCGGGATGCTGGGCCCCAACGGCGCCGGGAAGAGCACGACGGTGGAGATCGTGGAAGGGATTCGTGAGATGGACAGGGGGGTGGTGCGGGTGTTGGGGCTGGACCCCCGCGCGGACTCGTCCCGGCTGGGCAACATCATCGGCATACAGTTGCAATCGACGTCGCTGTATCCGCGGTTGAATGTACTGGAGCATCTGAACATGTTCGGGCGGCTGTACGAGCGATCGCGCGACCCGCAAGAAATAATCGACGTGGTGGGGCTGAGGGAGCGAGTTTCGGGTCTGGCGAAGGACCTGAGCGGGGGGCAGCAGCAACGGCTCTCGGTGGGATTGGCGCTGATCAACGACCCGGAGGTCGTGTTTCTGGACGAGCCGACGACGGGGATGGATCCGCAGGCGCGCCGGCACCTGTGGGATGTGGTGAACGGGATGCGCGACCGGGGCAAGACGGTATTGATGACGACTCATTACATGGAGGAGGCCGAGCACCTGTGCGACCGGGTGGCAATTGTGGACCACGGGAAGATCATCGCGCTGGACCGGCCACGGAGACTGATTGCGGAGCATTTTTCGGAGTCAACAATCACGTTTGAGTCGGACGGGGAGCCCGATCTGGACGGATTGCGGCGGCTGCCGGCGGTGACGAGTGCGGCAAGCATCGACGGCACGGTGGAACTGTTTTCGGCGGATATCTCGTCGACCATCGGTGCGCTGCTGGAGTACGCGGCGGAGAACGAGATTCGAATCGCGGACCTGCATGTGCGGCGGGCGACGTTGGAGGATGTGTTCTTGAAGCTCACGGGCAGGGGGATACGGGACTGAGGGCGGTGATGGCGCTGATCGAGGGGCTTGCGCGGGAATTTGTGCGAGATCGGACGGCGCTGTTCTTTACGCTGCTGTTCCCGATGGTG
>CAUYYU010000134.1:0-6216 GCA_963577415.1 Chloroflexota bacterium | reverse complement strand
GAATCGCAATCACATTCTTTCAGCAATAACAGTTGTCATCTGCGCGGTGCTGTCCACCCCGGCGTCCGGTCAAGTCATCAACGTGGACTTCATGCCCGTCGGTGGGACCGTTTACGACCCCTCCGTCAACACGGACAACTTCAACGGCGGTGATAATGCGCCCTACCCGGGTGCCACCACCACCGACTTCTGGAATGGCTTTGAACTAACCGCAGCAGGGGGCACTTCGGCGGCCTTGAACGATTCGACCGGGACGGCCACGCCCGTGACCGTAACACACAACGGGGCGCGCGAGGTGGCCTACTACGGAGGCGCGCCCTTCGCTGAGCGACTGTTTGGCAACACCATCGATAGCGGCGGCACCACGACGTTCTCAATCGACAACCTGGTGGCGGGCGAATCTTATGACGTCTACGTCTACGGCGGCTATACTTCGTGGTACGGGGGGCACGGCGGCCAGTCTACCGGTGCCAACATTACTATAGGCGGCAGCACGGAGACGACACTGTACGGCTTTGACGGTGACTCGAATCTCCCGCACTCCCAGTCAGCGCCCTTTAGCTGGGTGGAAGGGGACAACTACGTGCTCTTCGAAGGCGTCGTCGCCGACGGCAGCGGCCAGATCAGCGGGAGCGCAACCGGCTCTGGTCCGGTGCGCATACAGTGGGGTAATCACTTCCTCGCTGGCCTGACGATCGATGGTAATTCTGGGGGTGAGCCCCCCCCCCCACCCCCCCCCACTCCGGCGCTCGGCAGTGACGTCATCAACGTGGACTTCATGCCCGTCGGTGGGACCGTTTACGACCCATCCGTCGACACGGACAGCAGCGGGGCCGGTGATAGTGGGCCCTACCCGGGTGCCACCACCACCGACTTCTGGAATGGCTTTGAACTAACCACGGCAGGGGGCACTTCGGAGGCCTTGAACGATTCGGCCGGGATGGCCACGCCCGTGACCGTAACACACAACGGGGGTATCACCAACGAGGTGAACTACTACGGAAACGCGCCCTTCGCTGAGCGACTGTTTGGCAACATCATCGATACCGGTGGCACCACGACGTTCTCAATCGACAACCTGCTGCCCGGCCACCCTTATAATGTCTACGTCTACGCCGGCTATACTTACTGGTACGGGGGGAACGGCGGCCGGTCTACCGGTGCCAACATTATTATAGCCGGCCGCCCGGAGACGGTAACCTACGGGGTCCCCACGGCTCAGACAGCGCCCTTTAGCTGGGTGGAAGGGGACCAGTACGTCCTCTTCGAAGGCGTTCTCGCCGACGAGAGCGGCCAGATCAACGGGAGCGCAACCGGCTCTGGTCCGGTACCTATAGCGTGGGGTAATCACTTCCTCACTGGCCTGACGATCGTTGGTAGTTTTTCGAATGAGGGCCCCCGCCTTACCGAGGTCAGCCACAGCCCCGGCACCGATCAGCTCACTCTCAAGTGGGAGAGCAAGACCGGCAAGCTCTACAATCTCCGCAGCGAAACCGATCCCTCCGCCGCGTTGCCGGCCGACTGGCCGATCTTCGGCGCCCACCAGGACATCCCGTCCACTCCGCCGGAGAATACCCTGGTAATCCCGCTTCCCGCCGATCCCACCCGCCTCTTCGTCATCGAGGCGTTCAATGCTCCGCCGGTCTCGCTGGTGTCCGACGACTTCGAGAGCGGGCCGGGCGACTGGGCCACCGGCTCCGTCGGCGCCGCCGGATCCGACTGGGAACTCGGCGCGCCCGCCAACGTCGGTCCCGCCCTCGCCAACAGCCCGGCCAATTGCTTCGGCACCAACCTCGTGGCCAATTACGGCTTCGACGCCAACGTCTGGCTGCGCTCCCCGGAGATCGACCTGACCGCCGCCTCCGGTGCTACCCTCAGCTACTTCCAATTCGTCGACATCGAGCCGGGTTTCGACTTGGGCAAGGTGTCGGTGCTGGATGCCAGCGACGATTCGGAACTGGCCGTGCTGGACGCGACCGTCGATGGGGAGGCCGTGGACTGGACGAAAGTCACCAAGTCGCTGCCGGCCGCCGCGCTTGGCAAGTCCGTCAAGATCGAGTTCCGCCTCACCAGCGACGACTTCAACAACCTGGCCGGCTGGTACATCGACGATGTCCTGGTCACGGTGCCGTAGGGCCGCCGGGAGCGCCGACGGCCCGTCGGCCCTCTCCGCGACGAAGGGCCTTCTCTAAAATTATAGGAGAGAGAGGAGAGAGTTTCTGATTACTGACCTCTGCCCGTCGAAGTCATCGCCCAGCCGTAGACGAATCATCATCTGTCTGGTTGTTTGGTTTGTTTCCATTGGAAGAAAGGGGTCAGAACAAATATTCTGATATTCTGATATTCTGCCGAGGCTGCGCCGGCTCCGGCCTCGGACAGAGTGGTGGATTCATTGCGCCTCCAGGTTCGCTTCAAAGCGCTTCGCAAGCTGGCGAGCGGGGCGGTTTCGGGCAAGAAACTCGCGGGCCTTGCGGATCGTGTGGCTGACGGCGTTGCGGGTAACGAGGCGGAGTCGTGTGTCCCATCCGGTCCCGTCCGTCCCTTCCCTCGGGTCCTCCCTGCCGGGGGTCTGCCCCCTCCTTGGGATCTCTGCTCCCCTCCGCTGCCGGGTGGTCCGAGCCCCGCCCCGGCCGGCCTGGCATTATCGACAGCGGACCGCGACTCAGGCGAACCGATCGAGCAGGGGTGATAGGTCGTTCCAAGGGAGAACGGTGCCGCTCGTTCGGTCCTGCCGGACCCTGCCGCCATGGACGAGCCACGGGTTCCAGCGAAGTTGGGGGAGGCGGTCACGCCAATACTCGAGCCCGTCGAAGAAGTCGGAGGCCACCGTTTCTCCGGATTTGATTTCTACGGCCTGAAAGGTGCCGGGCTTCGTCTCGACAAGAGCGTCGATTTCGTGGCCTTCCTTGTCTCGGAGAAAGTGGAGGGAGGGCTTGGCTCCGCGATTGGTGTGAGCTTTCAACAATTCCGTCATCACCCAATTCTCGAACAGCAATCCGCGTTGCGGATGGGCCCTGAGGTGGCCCGGGTTACGGACGCCAAGAAGCCACGCAGCAAGACCGGGATCGCAAAAATAGAGTTTGGGAGCCTTGATGAGGCGTTTCGAAAGATTGCTGAACCAAGGGCGCACCTGAAAGACGAGGTGACTGGCTTCCAAAACCGAAAGCCACGAGTTTGCCGTGACCCGCGTAATGCCGGCATCGGAGGCGAGCGAGGAAATGTTGAGGAGCTGACCAATGCGGCCGGCACAGAGCTGCGTGAACCGCTGGAAGCCGGCCAGGTCCTGCACCTTGAGAATCTGACGAACATCGCGTTCGAGGTAGGTGCCGACATAGTCCTGGAGCCAGGCGCTCGGCTCCACGGGGCGGTCGTAGATGGGTGGGAAGAGTCCAGCATAAAGCAGATCGTCGATCGTGGCCGGCGCGCGATCGTTCGCCTGCAGTTCCCGGTAGGAGAAGGGGTGCAGGGTCAGCATCGAAGCACGGCCTGCCAGCGTCTGAGTGATGGTCTCCAGAAGTTCGAACTGGCTGGAACCGGTGAGAATGAATTGGCCCATTCGGCGGTCGGCATCGACGACGCCCTGGAGATAGGAAAAAAGATCCGGGACTCGCTGAATCTCGTCGAGGATTGCTCCTCCGGCCGATTGGCGCAGGAAAGCTCGGGGATCGTCCGTGGCGAAAGCCCGGACGTCGGGGTCCTCCAATGAGAAGTAGGGAGAATCCGGAGCGAGCATACGGGAGAGGGTCGTCTTTCCAGACTGGCGCGGCCCCGTGATGATCAGGACGGGATAACCGCCCATCCGCTCCCGGGCGGTCCCAGCCAAAACGCGGGGGACGGGTGACGCTGGGAGAGAAGGAACTGAGCTTTGCAAGGCCATGCCCAATTGTATATCGAGCTATACAATTAGTCAACATCTGCGCGCTCGCAGTTTTTCTGCTCCCATTTTGTCTGTCCCATCTCGCCCCTGTATCTTGTGACCCCCCCCTGCCCGGCCCGCTGATTACTGACCTTGCCCTGCCCGTGTCGTCCCCCTGCCCGTGTCGTCCCCCTGTGCCCGTGTCGTCCCCCTGCCCGTGTCGTCCCCCTGCCCGTGTCGTCCCCCTGCCCGCCCGGGCGGCTGCCAGGCCGGCCGCGGCCGCGGCCGCGATCAGGAGGATGGCAGGGGATTCGGACCGCCGCTTGCGCCCCGGGGCCCTTCCGGCCGGTCTCTCCGATCAGTCCTCGATCAGGGTAATGTCTTCGCCGGGTTTCTTGTATTTCTTCTTCGCGATATACGACTTCGTCTCGTTTACCAGTTTCGGCGTGATCTTGTAGTGATAGTCGCGGTAGTCCTTGACGACAAACTCTCCCACCCAGAAGAATCCCCACTTTTCGAAAAAATCGGTTAGGTCCAGCTGGCCCACATCGCAGCAGATTTTTACGAACTGGAACTGGTTTCGAATCGACTCATTTCCGCGGCCCGCGTCGGGCCGGCTGCGCATCTCCTCCATCACGTCGGCATAGAAGTCGGGTTTGCCATTTCGCGAAAAGTAGAGATGGAGCTGCCAGAACGGAACGAGGCGGTTGAAGACATCGGGATCCTGCAGGTAGGATTTCGGAGGATCCGCCCCGACGATGTTCTTGCGCGCCTTGCCGTAATTATTCTGCGCCTTGAGGCGGCTCTTGTTGCCCATCTTGCCCAGAGTGTACATCGAGAAGATATTGCAGCTCACTTCCGTCAGCCCGCCCCAGGTGATCTGGGGGCGCATTTGCAGCGCGTGACCGACCTCGTGGCAAAACCCCCAGCACGGGTCGCCGGCAATCACGACCTTCGGATTGGCCACCATCCGCATCGTGCCCTCGTTGCCGAAGTATGCCACCCCGTCGCGGTCGCGAAACATGTAATAGTTGAAATTGACGCGCGCCAGGACGCGATTCGGAGGCACCTTCTTGTACTTAACGAGCCCCATCAGGGTGTAATGGTGATGGAGGAGCTTGTCGTAGTTGGTGAGGAGCTCCACCCCTCTGCCGCGGGTGTGGACATTGAACCACTGCACCGGGTAGGCCACCTGGACGTGTTTGCCGCGAGCGTCGAGGATGGGGCTGACGGCATCGTCCAGGAGCCGGTTCCAATCTTCGTCGTTGTGCGTCGTGACATCGAAGAAGCCGTTCACCGTGCCGGTCGGAAAGTGAACGGAGACCCCGGGCGCCTGTTCGGGGTGATCGTCGTAGTAGCTGAGGTAGACAAGTCCGCCTTTCTCGACCTGGATTACATTCGCGCCCTGGTGGAGTTCGATCTCCTGTCGCTTCAGACCCCATCCATTCGGGTCCTTGGCGGGATCGGTCCCTTCGGCGGGCTTTCGCATCCAGTCCGGAATCAGGAGAGAGAGTTTCCGCTCCCCGGCATCTCCCACCAGGACGGCGTGCTTCCCCTTTGCGAGGTGCATGCCGGTGATGTTTTCGTAGCGGCTGAATCCGTCGCCCAGCTTGATGGTGCGGTTCAGGGCCGCGGGAGAGGGGTAGGCCTTGTAGGTGGCGGCGCGGTAGCTCGTATCGTAGGTGCCCTTCAATAACTCGCTCGCCACCTTCTTGAGGAGATCGCTCTTGAACCGCCCCAACTCGCCCGCCTTCACGCTCGCCTTCAGTGTCCGGCAACTCTCATCGGTGAAGAAATTCATGTCGGCCTTGAGGGCCGCCACATCAATCGCGGCTTTCTCGTCCCGAGCCAAGGCCGGGTCGAGTGCGAAGACAGCGAGGAGGGAGAGAACCACCCGCCTCGATTCGATTGATCCAAATCCGGACTTGCGAGGCATGGGTGGCAGGCTAGAGGGCGCTGGCCCACAATGCGAGCGGACAAGCACCGGTCAAACCATCGGGGATGTAAACGACTCGGGGCACGAAATCGCGACATCCATCCGTCGGGGCGCGGATCGCGGCCCCACGTGGGCGCCCCAGCGGCTGGCCCGGGACGAGAAGCGGCCGCCGGTTCCGATGCCCGCAACGTATAAGCAAGACCGTATAAGCAAGAAGACGTATAAGCAAGATATAAGCAAGACACCCACGTATATATAAGCAAGACACCCACGTATAAGCAAGAAGACGTATAAGCAAGACACCCACGTATGGACAGGGTGATTGGCCAAAAATGCTGCGAAGCTGATAGAATCTTCGATTGAGCGTTTCTGCTAGACAAGAGCCTCCGGATTTGCAGGATAGGTTCGTGATGCCAGCTCTTGA
>CAUYYU010000133.1:0-6241 GCA_963577415.1 Chloroflexota bacterium | reverse complement strand
TGGGCGGGGCGTCGTCCTGAATGTAGGCGACCAGATTCGTGCGGCGGCCAAGGGCGTCGATCATGCGGTCCAGGGTGTCGTTGACGGCCAGGAACGTGCTGAACACGATGAGCATGATGGAGATGGTCGTGATGGCCGCGATCG
The DNA here is from genome assembly GCA_963577415.1 of Chloroflexota bacterium. Lineage (GTDB taxonomy): Bacteria > Chloroflexota > UBA11872 > UBA11872 > VXNJ01 > JASLPR01. The sequence continues at coordinate 6,097 of CAUYYU010000133.1, read as the reverse complement.
TCGTGATGAGATTGCGCCACATCGAGCCGAACGCGGCCCCGATGATGTAGCGAATGGTGCGCAGCCTAGCCACTGTAGCCACCGCCGATCTCATCGCGGACGACCCGGCCCGCATCAAGCGAAATCACGCGCCGGCGCATCGTGTTTACCAGTTCACGGTTGTGCGTAGCGATTAGCACCGTCGTGCCGCTGGCGTTGATGCGGACCAGAAGATTCATGGTCTCCCATCCGGTGTCCGGATCGAGATTGCCGGTGGGTTCGTCGGCAATCACGATGGGGGGCCGGGTGACCAGGCAACGGGCGATCGCCACGCGCTGCTGCTCGCCGCCGGAGAGTTGATAGGGATGGCGATCGGCCTGGGGGGTGAGGCCGACGGTTTCCAGCGCCTCCTCGACCCGCCGGCGACCGTTGTGGTCGTGTTCGCCAACGATGCGGAGCGCAAATTCGACGTTTTCCGAAACCGTGGCGTGGGGAAGCAGCTTGAAGTCCTGGAAAATAACGCCGATCTTGCGGCGCAGAGCAGGGACTTCGTTGCGCTTGAGGCGGGTTATGTTCACGCTATCGACGAATATCGAGCCGCTGGTGGGCTCCTCGTCCTTGTTTATGAGCCGGATGAGCGTGGTCTTACCGGCCCCGCTGGTTCCCACCAGGAATACGAAATCGCGATCGTTGATCTGCAGAGAGATGTGATCCAGCGCCGGGGCGCCAGGGCCGTAGGACTTGACCACGTCCTGAACGATGATCATGGCGCTACCGGGACAATTCCGGTTGAGGATGGAAACCGGAAGGCGGCGCGCCAGCGGGACAGAAGCCTGATCTCATTGCCCGTAATTCCAAGGTCAGGCCGCGAATCTACCGCCTCCCAGATTGCGGCATCTGGCGATCTCAATATCAATTCTAACAAGCGAATGCGCACTCGGGGGGTTGGGTGCCGGCAATCGGGGCCTGCGACGCCGCCAGTCGGTGGCAAGTATTGAGGAAGGTCAGGTCCGGCGCCCGGCCCGGGCGAACCATATCGCCGAGCCCACCAGCAGAGCGCCAATAGCGGCGATGACGGCGGCAATGATGGTGGTTGAGGGACCGCTCTCGGCCGTAGCCGGGGCTGGAGTGGGAGCCGCCGGGGCGGGTTGATCGGTGGCGGCCACCGCCTCGGCGACCGCCACCGGAATCGCTTCGGTGGGAGTGGGCTCGGGGAAAGATTCGTCTTCCGCCACCACGACCGGGATCGGCGCCGGAGCGGGGACGGCGGTAGCGGTGTCGGCCGGGGTGGCGGTCGGAGCGGGTTCGGATTTCTCTTTACGGACCGGCTCCTCGCCGCGTAGGAAAGCCAGCCAATCGTCTTCGAGCTGAGTGAGGCCGATGCCGATGGCGATATTCACCGCTTCGTCGTCGGTCACCCCCTGTCGATAGGCGCGCAGCAGGCGGCCTATTGAATCCGCCCCGTAGGTGTCGATGACGTAGAGGAGCAGAGAGTTGCTTTCGGCGTACGCCAGGATCGCTCCACTCGAAGAGGCAGGGAAAGAGCCGGTGAGGCCCCGTAATGACAGCAAAGCGTCCTGCTCAAGAGCTGCGTCAACGATGCCGGGGTAGTCAAAACGGAGCTCACCCGCCGATTCGTTGATGGTGGCGAGACCTTCGTGAATCCAGGACGGCGGGGACGAAAAGGGATTATCCGACACCTGATCGATCACGATATGGGTCAGCTCGTGGGTGAGCAGAACCTCAAGATCGGGAGTGAACGGTGTGGCCGCGAAGACGATGACATTGAAGGGTCCGATGGCCTGCCCGCCGACCCACTGGCTCGTGCCGCCGCCCAGGGCTTCCCGCATGCGATTGCCATCCTCGTAGATGACGATCCGCGTCCGGTGATCCAGGCTGACCTGGAAGGTCTCCTCCAACCGCTCCAGCGCGGCCTGACTGTAGGCCAGGACCTGCTCCCCAAATTCCGGGCCGCCAGCATGCCAGACTATTTCGACGTTCTCATCAGAGACGCGGCTCCAAGGAAGATCGTGGTCCTCGTAGACCAGCACGCTCGGCGAGGACGTGAGGCGATCGCCTTCGGCAGTGATGACCCTCCAGGAGTATTCGATCTCGGCGCCGGGCACGAGCGTGTCGCGGATATCCCACGAATAGCTGGCGCTGAGGGCCGGGCCGGCGGTGAAGTCATCGGCATAGGCGAACGTGCGCAGCGCGCCATCGGCCAGGCCGTAGAAAACGGTGGCCGAGTTCGGCGCGGGACCGCTCCACGGCGCCTCCAGCGAGAACAGGATCTCTTCGCCGAAGTCGATGCGGGCCGACTGGCTGGCGCCGGTGAGTTCGTGGCTCTCGGCCAGGGCCGCCGGCGGCGCCAGCAGCGCCATCCCGAGGGCCAGCAGGACCAGGAGGCGGTGGCGCATAGCGACTGGCATCTAGCCGGCCGGCGCGTCGGCGAGACGCGACTGTAGGTACGCGTGGATGAAGCCGTCCAGGTCGCCGTCCAGCACGCCTTCCGTGTCGCTGGTCTCGTGATCGGTGCGCAAATCCTTGACCTGCCGGTAGGGCTGCAGGACGTAAGAGCGAATCTGGTTGCCGAAGTCAGCGCTCACATGCTCGCCCTTGATCTCGGCGCGGCGCGCTTCCTGCTCGGCGCGCTGCACTTCAAGCAGGCGGGCGCGGAGAATCGTCCAGGCGACCTCGCGATTCTTGATCTGCGATCGCTGGCTGCGGCACGTGGCGACGAGCCCGGTGGGCAGATGAGTGATGCGGACGGCCGAGTCCGTCTTGTTGACGTGCTGGCCGCCGTGGCCGCCGGCGCGGAACGTGTCGATGCGAACGTCGGATGGGTCTATTTCAATTTCAACGTCATCTTCTATCACCGGCAGAACCTCCACCCTGGCGAACGAGGTGTGCCGACGGGCCCCGGCGTCAAACGGCGAGATGCGGACCAGTCGGTGGACCCCGACCTCCGCCGCGGCGTAGCCGTAAGCGTGCAGACCGGAAAGCCGCAGGGTCACGCTCTTGACTCCGGCTTCCTCGCCCTGGGACAGGTCCAGGATTTCGACATCGTAGCGGCGCTTCTCGGCCCAACGCTGATACATGCGCTGCAGCATCTCCGCCCAGTCCTGCGACTCCGTGCCACCGGCCCCGGCCTGGATTGTCAGGAGCGCGTCGGAGGTGTCGTGTTCTCCATTGAGCATGAGCTCAAACTGGCGATCTTCGAGCGCCGTTTCGAGAGCCTCGATGCCGGATTCCATTTCGGCGAGCAGGGAGCGGTCATCATCGGCGAGCGACGCAAGTTCGGCCAGGTCCACGGCGTCGGACTCAAGCGCTCCCCAGGTTTCAAGTTCGGTGCGCAGGCGGTGGACTGATTTCATCACCTGCCCGGCTACCTTCTGGTCGTTCCAGAATCCCTTGGCGGTGGTCTGCTTTTCGAGCGTTTCTACTTGTGTCTGCTTGCCCGGGTGGTCAAAGACGCCCCCGGATGTCCCGGATGCGATCTACGAGTTGCTGGGAACGGGTGCGGGCTTCGTTACTGTCCATTGACTTCCTATGGGCCGGTTCTGAGGCACAGGATATCGGAATCGATTAGCCGGCCAAGGCGCGACGCTTGCGATCGCGCCGCTCCTGGGCGCGCCGGGCGGCTCGATTCAGTTTCGGCGCCTGCCTTTTGGTCTTGACGGCAGCGGCGGAGCCGCCCGAGGTCGCGGTGTCGCGCTGGGACGTGAGCACCGTCTCGGCGACCACCACGGGGCGGGCTTCTAGACGGAAAAAGCGGGTGACGACATCGTGGTCGATCGCGGCCTGCATTTCGGCGAATAGGCGATAGCCTTCCCGCCGAAAGGCGACCAGCGGATCCTGCTGGCCGTAGGCGACCAGTCCGATCCCCTGCCGCAGCTCTTCGATCGAGGTGAGGTGCTCTACCCAGAGATAATCGACAACCTGGAGGAGGAGCCACCGTATTGCCCGGGGGCGATTCGACTCTTCGATCTCGTCGAGACGTTCGTCGAACAGAGTGCGGGCGGCGGCCGTGAGTAGCTCGATGATCTCCTTTTCGTCTTTTTCAAGTACGTCCTCAACCGGGATCGTGCTGCGTCCGGCCAGAAGTTCAGAAAACGCAGACAGGGCCGGCTCCAGTTCGTCGGGCTGACTGATATTGGTCAGGGCGTGGGCCTCGACCAGGGCGGTCACCTGGGAGTCGAGCATTTCACGGATCACATCGGTCAGGTCGCCGTCACACAGAAATTGTTCGCGCTGTTCGTACACGACCGAGCGCTGCCGGTTGATCACGTCGTCGAATTCAACCACGTGCTTGCGGATGTCGAAGTTGTGGCCCTCCACGCGGGTCTGGGCCGATTCGATGGAGCGGGAGACGATCCTGTTTTCGATGGGGACGTCGTCGTCCATGCCCAGGCGATCCATGATCCCGGCGATCCGGTCAGAGCGGAAGCGAAGCATGAGCTCGTCTTCGAGCGAGATGAAAAAGCGGGAATCGCCGGGGTCGCCCTGGCGGCCGGAACGGCCGCGGAGCTGATTGTCGATGCGGCGGGAGTCGTGCCGTTCCGTGCCAATCACGTAAAGACCGCCGATATCGGCGATGCCGTCGCCCAGCTTGATGTCGGTGCCCCGGCCGGCCATGTTGGTGGCGATGGTCACGGCCCCGGGCTCGCCAGCAAGGGCGACGATATCGGCTTCCTGGGCGTGATATTTGGCGTTGAGCACCTGGTGCTTCACACCCTCCCGGCGCAGCAGCCCGCTCAGGTGCTCGGAACTCTCGATAGATGTGGTTCCGACCAGAACCGGGCGTCGCAGCTCGTTGGTCCGTTTGATATCGGCCACGACCGCGCGGTACTTGGCCTCCTCGTTCTTGTAGATGTAGTCCGGCTTGTCCTCGCGAATCATGGAGCGGTGGGTGGGCACAACATCCACGTCGAGACCGTAAATCTTGCGCAGCTCTTCCTCTTCGGTCTTGGCCGTGCCGGTCATGCCGGCGAGCTTTTCGTAAATGCGAAAGAAATTCTGGTAGGTGATCGTGGCCAACGTGCGGGTCTCGCTATGGATTTGCACCTCTTCTTTCGCCTCGATCGCCTGGTGCAGTCCCTCCCCGTAGCGCCGGCCGTGCATCATCCTCCCGGTGAATTCGTCCACGATGACGATCTGGGCGCGGGAATCGCGATGATCGATGATCTTGCCGTCCTTAAACAGGACGTAATCCTTGGCGCGGGTATACAGCGCGTGGGCGCGCAGGGCCTGCTGGAGATAGTGCAGGTTCTGGTAGTTGCCCTCGGCGTAGATGTTATCGAGCTTGAGCCGTTTCTCCACCTTGTTGATGCCAGCGTCGGTCAGGGACGCGGTGCGCTGTTTGAGGTCCACGGTGAAGTCGACGTCCAGCTTGTACTGGGTGACGAACCGGGCGAAGGTGCGATAGAGGTCGGCGGATTCCTCGGCGACGCCGGAGATGATGAGCGGGGTGCGGGCCTCGTCGATGAGAATGTTGTCGACTTCGTCGACGATGGCGTAGTGCAGCGGCCGTTGGACCCGGTCGGCCAAGTCGTGGACCATGTTGTCACGCAGGTAGTCGAAGCCGAACTCGTTGTTGGTGCCGTAGGTGATGTCGGCGGTGTAGGCGGCCCGACGTTCGACCGGCGCCAGATCGTGGTAAATCACGCCGACGGCCATGCCTAGGGTCTCGAAGATCGGCCCCATCCAATCCCGGTCCCGGCGGGCGAGATAGTCGTTGACCGTGATCAGGTGTACGCCGTGGCCGGAGAGCGCGTTCAGATAGGCGGCCAGCGGAGCCGCATAGGTCTTGCCCTCGCCGGTCTTCATCTCCGCGACGTGGCCCTGGTGCAGGACCACCCCCCCCATTATTTGCACGTCGAACTGGCGGTCACCAATAGTGCGCACAGTCGCCTCACGGACGGCGGCGAAGGCTTCCGGTAGCAAATCGTCCAGCGATTCGCCTTCGCCAAGACGGCGGCGAAACTCGTGGGTCTTTTGCCGGAGCCCGTCATCGGAGAGCGCCCGCATGGCAGGCTCCAGGTCGGCGACCCGCTCTACCGTGGGAGTCAGGCGCCGGGCGAGTTTTTCGGGAGTTTCTTCCCCGATTTTCTTAAGCCAA
>CAUYYU010000132.1:0-6259 GCA_963577415.1 Chloroflexota bacterium | reverse complement strand
CGCTTTTCGCGCGGACAAATATGGCAACCTTATCTATCGTGGCACCGCCCGTAATTTCAATCCCGTCATGGCCACCGCCGCCGACCTGGTGATCGCCGAGGTCGAGCAGATTTTCGAGACCGGCGATCTCGATCCAGATCGAATCGGCACTCCCGGCGTATTCGTCGACGCCATCTTCGAAAGACCGGCCTAGATGCCCTGGTCCTCCAGCGAAATCGCCGCGCGCGTAGCCGACGAGGTGGCCTCTGAAAAACTCGTCAGCATCGGCATCGGCATTCCCGCCCGGGTCGCCGAGCACATCTACCTCCGGGGGCCGGTCATGCTTCACATGGAAAATGGCATCCTGGGGCTGGGACCTCGACCCCAGAATCAGAAAGCCGCCCTCGACGTCGCCAACGCCGAAGGCAGTCCCGCCTCCGCCCGCGCCGGCGCCTCATTCTTCGACGTCAGTGCCGCCGTAACCATGATGCGAGGCGGACACCTCGATGTCGCCATCCTCGGTGCCATGGAGGTCGACGCTCACGGAGATCTCGCCGGATGGCAGGTCCCGGGCGCAGTCGACTCTGGCATGGGCGGTGCGATGGACCTCGTCGTCGGCGCCCGCCGAGTCCTCGTATGCATGAGTCAAACGGCTCGCCACGGCGACTCCAAGCTCGTCGAACAATGCAGTCTTCCTCTTACCGCACGCGGCGTCGTCAGCATGGTATTCACCGGGCTCGGCGTGTTCGAAATTCAAGACGGAGCCTTCCATCTGTTGGAAATCGCCCCCGAAGTCGAATGGGACGAAATTGTCGCCTCCACCGCCGGTCCGCTTATCGACGCTCGCCCCACTTCGTCTCCGTCTGATACCCGGGAATCGACCGAGGAATCGGACCAATCCGATACCCAAAATCAGGACGTGCCTCACGACGACGAAGACTGATTCCCCACCCGCCACCGATCGGCGTCACCCTCGCCGAATGATAGATATCTAGGGCGTTCTACCTTGAGCAATGAGGAATCCCGAGGCAACCACCTCGGCCCGGCGATCCCCGCTTTCCTTGAGCGCCTTGGAAGTCATGCCCGCCTTGCTCTCACCCCGGCTCTCCGAACCTGGCAAGAATCCGGCGGCATTCTGAAGGCAGCCGCTCGCGGCGTGGCGCTACAGACGCGTTGGGACGATCGTCCACTGACTCTTGTATGGCTCTATGGCCCCAACTCCACCCACCCGGAACCTCGCCTCGAAGTCCCGCTTTCTACTCTCGCTCGCCGTTTACCCGACGATCTCCTGAATAAATTTCGAGACGATCTCAGCACCGTTCGCAGGATGGATTTGAGCGCCACCGGCGGCTCCGCCACCGTTGCCGTCGACGACGCCTTCACCAACACCGATGCCGCTCGGATCGTCGCTATCGCCCTGGATCTGGCCCACCGGCTATGACCTGCGTCGCTCCGCGTCGAAGTTTGTAAAGCAGACTACAAACCCACGCCCCCGCTTCTACTACACTCGGACGGAGTGGTGAGAATCTACTCGACCGACAAAGGCATACCCGTCGTGAGGCGGGGACGCAAAGCCACGGGGCTCATTGAGCTGGCCGGGCTGCCGAAGTGAAGCGACCGCCCGTTTCCACCGGTAGGCCTGGTGGGAGCGGGTTTATTGTTATTTCAGGAGAAAGCGGTCGCAGAGGGCCGGAAGAGCCAGTCGAACACGCCCGTCGCCGATCTACGCCGCGAAACCGGCCAGAGCCTGGTTGAATTCGCCCTGATACTCCCGCTCGTCCTCTCGATTCTCTTCGGAATCGTTGAATTCGGACGCGGCTTCCAGTCCTAGCTCGCCATTACGAATGCCGCCGCTTACGGCGCTCGCACCGGCGCGGTCGGCGCCTCCGCCACCGCGATTGACGCCGCCACCCGCGACGCCGCCGCCAGCCTCGACCCCAACACCCTCAACGTGCAGATCGCCAACGCTCAGGGCTAGCCCGGGGACCCGTTAAACGTTCGGGTGACCTACAACCTGCCCATGATCACCCCGATCTTCGCCATTCTCGTGCCCGGCGGCGTCATCAGCATCACCGCCGACGCCACTCAGCGTCTCGAATGATGCTCTCTCGTCGCTTCATCACCACGGGCTCCCGCCTTCGCCGTGCGTTTCTCGACCTGACCTTCGCTATCCATTCATTCGCCCCATGCGCCGGGATAGCGGCTCGGCACTCATCCTCTTCTCTCTCGCCCTCGTTCTCATTGGGGGCATGGGAGCTCTCGCGTTGGACGCCGGCCTAGGCTCCGTCCATCGAGTCCAGGTACAGCACGCCGCCGACGCCGCCGTACTCGCCGCCATCGCCGAGCTTCCCAACGACCCCGGAGCCGCGACCCAGATAGCCGTCCAGTACGCCGCCCTCAACAACCTCACCCTCGACCAATCCGAGATTGCCATCGGCCCAACCTGGTCCACCAACGACACCATCCGCGTCACCCCCCGCGAGACCGTCAATTTTTTCTTCGGCCACATCATCGGAATCGGCGCCGACCCCAACTACAGCTGGACCGATCTGGTCAATCCGGACGGCACCCTGAAGGGCATCGACGACGACAATCCCCACATCCTGCTCATCCCCATCATCACCGAACCCGTGCCCGGTCACAGCGACGTAACGATTACCGGTTCCTCTTTGCTCTACATAGAGGGACCGCCGTCCGACTGGAACGACGGCGAGCTGAACGGCACATTCATCAACACCGTAATCGAGGGCCAGTTGGGACCACTCTCCTCCAACCCGCTGATACCGTGGGTGACTCAGTTGGTCGAATAGCGACCGTCCCCGGGCCGGGGACGGTCGCGTTCCTTCCCGTCGAATCCAGGACGCTCCAGTTTCCGAGTAACCTAGATCACGCGTCCGGACGGCGGAGGCATCGTAACGAGGCTCCCCGTATCGGTAACTCAGGGGGTAGCGTTATCGCCGGCACCGGGTCCGTCCCCGGCCCACGTTACAAATGGGCCGTCGTCCTCGTGGTCGGCAGCGGCGTATTCATCGCAACCCTCGACGCCAGCAGCGTCAACATATCTCTCCCCAGAATCGCCCACGATCTCAGCGAGGACTTCCCCGCCGTCCAGTAGATCGCCCTTGCCTACCTGATCGGCATGAACGGCCTCATGTTGCCGTTTGGCCGGCTCTCAGATCTGATCGGCCGCAAGCGCATTTCCCTCACTGGATTCATCCTCTTCGGATCGGGTGCCCTGCTCAGCTTTTTGAGTCCCAACCTGGAATTCCTGATCGGCGCCCGTATTTTCCAGAGTGTCGGGGCCGCCATGCTGCAATCGACCGGGCCCGGCCTGCTGGTGGGCGCGTTTCCCGCCAACGAGCGCGGTCGCGCCATGGGCCTCAACGGCAGCATCGTCTCCGTCGGCCTCCTCACCGGTCCCATCGTCGGGGGCCTCATCACCGACACCCTCGGCTGGCGCTTCATATTCCTCCTCTCCGTCCCCGTCACCGTGTTTGCCCTCATCGCCGGGCTAATTCTCCTTCGGGAAACGCCCCGCCTTCGGAACGAGCGCTTCGATCCCATAGGCGCGATTCTGCTGATGCTCTGGATCGCTCCCCTCGTTTACGTCCTCAGGCAGGGTCCGCTCCAGGGCTGGAGTTCCACCATGATCGTCGGACTGATCGGCGTCGCCATCGTCGCCTTCTCCACCTTCATCGTTTCCCAGATTCGGTCCCGCCATCCGGTAATGAATCTTTCCATCTTCCGGATACGCCTGTTCAGCCTCTCTGTCCTGATCGCCCTATTCACGTTTATGGCCCTCGCGGCGATCATTCTTCTCACTCCGTTTCTCTTGCACAATCTCGTCGGCTTGTCCGTCACTGAGGCCGGTCTCATGATGGCTTTCGTCCCCCTCGGCAGCGTCTCCCTGGCCATGGTGGGCGGCGCGCTCGCCGACCGCTACGGACCTCGCATCCCCGCCACCGTAGGCCTTCTCTTGATGTCCGGCTCAATCGCCAGCATGGCCTTCATCAATGCCGACACCCCCGTCAGAACCATCATTCCCCGTCTGCTCATAATGGGTTTCGGTCAGGGCCTCTTCATGTCTCCCAATTCGAGTTCCATCATGGGTTCGCTGCCACGCAGCATGCTGGGCCTGGCCGGCGGATTCTTGTCCTGGTCGCGCACCTTCGCCTTCGCTTCCGGCCAGGCCATTTGGGGTGCTGTCTTCGCCACCGTAGTGATCTTCGCGGCCGGAGGCGGCGTCGTACTGGAAGCTTCGTCAGAGGCCTTGCAATCCGGATTTGCCGCCGGATTCTTCGGCTCCGCCGGTGTCCTGCTTGTCGCCGCCGTCCTAGCCAGCACCCGCGGCCGCGTCGTCGCCCCGCCAGAGCCAGACGCCGCTCCACCCACCCCTCCCCGGCGCGAGAAATTCATCCTCGGCTGGCCCGGCAGCCCCGGCGAAGCCTCCAGTCCCTAGCGATCCTCCATCGCCACGTAGCTCACATCGTGGGCGCCGACATAATTCAGTCGCGGTCGGATCAGTTTAGCGATTTCATACTGTTCTAAAATGTGCGCCGTCCAACCCGCCATCCGGCTCATCGCAAATATCGACGTAAACAGGTCGATCGGGATTCCCAGATCCCAGTACACCGACGCCGAGTAAAAATCGACATTCGCGTTGAGCCCCTTCTCCCGCATCAACACCTCTTCCATAATCACCGAAATGTCGTAGTAATTCGTATTGCCGCTCTCGGCTCCCAATTTCTCCGACATCACCTTGAGAAACGCCGCTCTCGGGTCCGTGGTCTTGTACACGGCATGCCCGAATCCGAAAATCAACTCGCGCCGGCCCAGCTTCTCCATCACATAGCTTTCGGTGTTTTCCGGCTTCGCGATCTCCTGCAGCATGTGAATCGCCGCCATGTTCGCACCACCATGCAACGGGCCCTTCAGCGCCCCAAGCGCCCCTGTAACCGACGAGTACATATCAGATGCCGTCGCCGCGATAACCCGGCCGGCAAACGTCGAGGCGTTCAACTCATGCTCCGCGTGTAGCACCAGCCCCACGTCCAGCGAAATCGCCGCCGTTTCCGTCGGCGTCTCCCCACTGAGCATGCGGAGGAAATCCGCCGCCACGCTCAGATTTCGATCCGTCGGCACCGGATCTTGGCCTTGCGCTATTCGGTACATTCCGGCGACCACCGTGGGCATCTTCGCCACCAGCCGCATCGCTTTCCGGCGGCTCGCTTCGTTCGAATTATCATCGCTATCGGGATCGAACGACGACAGCGCCGACACCGCCGTCCGCAGCGTTTCCATCGGAACCGCGCTCTTCGGCAACGACCGTGCCAGATCCCATATCTCCGCCGGAACCTCCCGATTGTCCTGTAGCTGGCCGTCAAGCTCGGCAAGCTCCGCCTCTGTCGGCAGCCGTCCATTCCACAGAAGGAACACCACTTCCTCGAACGTGGAATGCTCCGCCAGCTGCTGAATCGGATAGCCGAAATACTCCAGTATCCCTTTCTGGCCGTCGATGAAGCAGATCGTAGAATCCGCTACCGTCGCGCCTCGCAGTCCTCCTGATCGTTCTGGCATCGTGCTCGCCTCCCGCATGGCTGTAATGTCGGTCGGCGGGTACTCGCCTTCCGACCTGTTCCGCTTAACTATTTCCTCATCCCGATTCCCGGACTCATACCCTACCTGCAACCCTGTGCCCACGCCACCACCGGCGCCACCCCGTCGGCCGGCTGCATCAACACCATCCTCCAGGAGACTACGTGTACCATTGGCGCCACACAATTCCCCACCTCCCGGGACCTGCCTTGAGTGATACTCAGAAGATCATCATCTACACCGACGGCGCCAGCCGCGGCAATCCCGGCGAGTCAGCCGCCGGCATCATGATGTGGGACGCAAACGGCGATCCTATCGGGCGCGTTTCTCTCTACTTAGGAGAACTCACCAACAACCAGGCCGAGTATAGAGCCGTCCTCACCGGTCTTCTGGCCGCCTACGTCCAGGGTTTTGGGGAAGTCGAATGCCGCCTCGACAGCGAGCTCGTCGTACGCCAGCTCAACGGGGAATACAAGATCAAAGACGCCGCGCTCAAGACCTTAGCCGCCCAGGTCCAGAAAGCCGCCGCCAGTCTCGACCATGTGAGCTTCACCCACGTCGGCCGCGGCGCCAACGACCAGGCCGACGGCCTAGCCAACGAGATTCTGGACCTGCGCGCAGACGACGATCTGCCCATCTAATACCAGTCTCGTCCTCCATTCCCGCCCCACCTCCCGAATACCTG
>CAUYYU010000131.1:0-6301 GCA_963577415.1 Chloroflexota bacterium | reverse complement strand
CGCGGGAATAGTTCCGAGGAGCCCCGGTTAGGGCTCCAGGTGGTCGACGGCCCGAACCATCCAGGCGGCGAAATGGCGCAGTGAGCGGGCGACCTTCCAGGCGGAGTCCATGTCCGCAGACGCACCAGCTTTCGGAATCCGAATAGCACGACGCAGCTCGGCGCCCAGACGGGAGTAGGCGCGCTTGAGGTCGTCGGGACCGCGACTGCGCTCCGCTTCCAGCCGAAACGGTTTCAGGTGGTTGCGGTCCAGGGTGTCGCGAACCGCGTAAAGAAGGTGTCGGCCGGCATGGATGGCGGTGGGGAGGCTCCCGGTGCCGTCATCGAAGCGCAGGTCGCCGGCGAGGGTTAGCAGCCTCGATTTGTTCTTGCCCGACCCGGATTTCGCCATCCGTTCGAGGCGGGCTTCGTTTGGGACCATGTCGAGCAGGAACGCCTGGCGAAACTGCTCGGTAGGTGGTCCTTGCTCCGGCGGTCGATGGGCGTGGCGATACATATACGACTCGACGGCCGCGCGGTACAGGCGCTGACCAGAAGTAACAAGGTTCTGGTGAGGCCGCCGGGCGCCGGAGTGCTGGAAAAGCAGGTCGGTCGCGCGGCCCTCGTGCACGACCTGGGAGCGAGTGTCGTAGAACTGTCGCACCCAGCTGGCGAGGAGTGGTTCGGTGCCGAATAGTTCCTCAAGGCCGTCGAGGATCAGCCTTCGCTTGCCGACGGCGTCGCCCACGTCGAATAGCACCTCGAAGGCGGTGGCCAGATTCACCAGCGAGGTGCGCTCTTCGTAGCCCTGCTCGGCGCCAAAACTGCGCCCGTACCAGAACATGGAGAGCAGCAGCCGTTCGAGTAGCCGGCGACGGTCGGCCCCGGGCCAGTACCGGAGGCCCAGCAGACGATAGGGGAGCGCCTCGACGTGAATTCGCTCGTAGTGGGGGACGCGATCGGGGACACCGCAGTAGAAGCGCTGGTGGGCCGGGTCGGCGTCGATGTAGTCCCGCAGGTTGGCGGTGGCCACGAGGCCCTGTGCGGAGGGCTCGAACATCCAGAGGCGTAGATAACCGCGGTCCAGCGAGGTCGCGGGATGTTCGGGGTCGAATAGCAGGAAGGTGAGGGCGGCGATCAGGCGATCGATCTCAGTGACGAAGGTAGCCTCGGCCCCGACATCCACGTCCGCCTCGAAATAGGTGGCGCGGTCGATGGGATTGCCGTCACCGTCGAAGAACATTCGCAGGATGGAAGCGACGTGCTCGGGCTGGCCGGGGGCGCCTTCGGGCAGGGCCGGCATCAGCTCGAAGCCGCGGAGGTCGGTTGCTCTGGCGATCGCCAGGTAGGGGAAGATCGCGGTGATTCGATGGGTGGCGGCGCTATTTGCCAATGCAGAACCGGATGAAGATCGAGTCGAGCAGATCTTCGCTGGCGTCTTCACCGGTGATTTCACCCAGGACCCTTACGGCCCCGTGAAGACCGATGGCGATGAAATCGGCCGGGAGGTCGTCAGCGACGGCGTTTGCCGAGCCTTCGAGATGGTCCTGGGCGGTTCGCAGGGCTTCCTCGTGGCGCACGTTGGTCACCATCGGCAATTCGTCCGAGCGGATATCGCCAGCATCAATCAGCTCTAGGAGCGCGATCCGGAGCGGCTCCACACCCTCGTCCGTCAGGGCGCAGGTGCGGACGGTGGGAGCTTCGGTCAGTTCGGTCGCACGGTCGGTGGAGAGCGCCTGAGGCAGGTCGGTCTTGTTTAGAACCGTGAGGACAGGGAGGCCGTAACCGCCGACCATACGCCCGACGGCCCGATCGGACTCGGCAAGATCACGGGCGGAGTCGAGCACCAGGAGGGCGATGTCAGCCTCTCCAAGGGCTCGTCGGGTGCGGGCGATTCCTTCGGATTCAATCGAGTCGACCGTGCCTCTGATTCCGGCGGTGTCGACGACGACGAAGGCGACGCCGCGGATGTCCATTTGTTCTTCAAGAGTGTCCCTGGTGGTACCGGGGATATCGGTGACGATGGCCCGGTCGGAGCGGAGGAGAGCGTTGAGAAGGCTGGACTTGCCGACGTTGGGGCTGCCGACGATGGCGAGCCTGACGCCGGTGCGCAAGAGGCGGCCGCGACCGGAGTGGGCCAGGGCCCGCCCTACATGGGAAATCATCGAGGCGATGTCCGTGGCGGCCTCCCGGCGGTCGACGGCGGGCACATCGTCTTCGGTGAAATCAATTTCGGCTTCTAATCGGGCGAGCAGGCCCAGACAACGGTCCCGAACGGCGGTCACCTCACGGGAGAGCCGGCCGCCGAGCTGCTCGCGGGCGGCCTTCAGGGAGAGATCGGTGGGAGCGGCGACCATGTCGGCGACGGCCTCGGCCTGGGCCAGATCGATGCGGCCGTTGAGAAAGGCCCGCAGGGTGAACTCGCCGGGGCCGGCGAGTCTGGCGCCGGCGGCAATGACAGCGTCCAGGGTCGCGCGAACGGCGGCGACGCCGCCATGGCAACTAATTTCGACGACGTCCTCGGTCGTGTATGAGTTGGGCGCGGCCATATAAATCACGAGGGCCTCATCGAACAGGGATCCGTCGCGGGGGTCCTGCAAATCGGCGACGGTGGCAATCCGATCTTTAAGCGGGCCTTCCGGCTGCACCCGCACGATCTTCAGGGCCACGGACAGGGCGTCGGGTCCGGAGATCCGCACGACCCCGATCCCGGCGGGACCGAGGGCGGTGGCAATGGCCGCGATGGTGTCCTGGTACGAGTTGGTCAACGGAGCCGGCGGCGCGGCCGCGATTTATTGAGCGTAGGCGGCGGTCGGAATGGGTTGTTCGTCACCCCTGGCATCGGCAAGGGCGCGATCGTACTCCCAGCGAAGCACCCAGGGTTTGGTGTGAATGCGGATGTGATCCCAGGGCAGGATTTCGTCGAGGGGGCGGTGGCGATGCGTAAACCAGTCGAGGTCAACGCCGGTCTCCCGGCAGGCGCGCTTCCAAATTTCCGGATCGTGCCATTCATCCCACGAGTCGAGCTTTGCCCCGAGTTCCCAGGCGCGCTTGATCGCATGACCGGCGCGCCGGTCCCCAAGTGACAGCAACGCCTCAATGCTACTGTGCTCGGGATCGTTCCAGTTGAGCTTGATGGCACGGTCTCGGAGGCCGCGTTTGAGGATCTGCTGCTTGGCCAGGATCAGGTCCATCGTATCCTGGGGAAACCACTGAAAGGGCGTGTGGGCCTTGGGCACGAAGGTGGATACGCCGACCCGCACGCGGGCGCGGCCGCCCCGATGACGGCGGCCGACCTGCAGCACCTTATTGGCCAGCCTGACTATCCCCTCCACGTCTTCCATCTCTTCAGTCGGCAGACCGATCATGAAGTAGAGCTTCACCGTGTGCCAGCCGCTGGAATAGGCGAGCTCGACAGTTCTCAGGAGGTCTTCCTCGGAGACGCCTTTGTGGATCACTTCACGCAGGCGCTCGGTGGCTGCTTCGGGAGCGAACGTCATGCTGCCACGGCGCGATTTCTTTAAGGCCTCAGCCAGCTTGACGTTGAAAGCGTCTACGCGGGTGGAGGGAATACTGACGTTGAGATTTGCGCTGGGCGCCAACTCCCGGACATCCTCGATTACATCCTCGACGCCTCGATAGTCAGCCGCGCTCAGGGACAGGAGCGTGAGCTCGCGATGACCGGTGCTTTCAATCTCGGCCTTGGCGATTTTGCGGATGTTCTCCGGAGTGCGGGTGCGGACGGGGCGGTCGATAAACCCGGCCTGGCAAAACCGACAGCCCCGGGCGCAGCCACGGTGAATCTCCACGGACGCGCGGTCAAAGACCGTCTCGGTTGACGGCACGACGGGCCTGAGCGGGCGGAGATGTTCGTTGATGTCGACGTGGATCCGCTTGATCTCCGCTGGCGCCTCGGGCAGAAGCGGCCTGAGGCCCTGATAAGAATTGTCCGCTCCGAATTCGGGCTGGTAGAACCGGGGGACGTATACGCCGTCCCGGGCGGCGACCGCTTCTAGAAAATCCAGCCGCCAATCGCCGCCGGCGGCCCTGGCCTCGCGAAGCGCCGTGAGGATGTCCGGCAGAATTTCCTCGCCCTCACCGATTACGATGAGATCGAAAAATTGGGCGAGCGGCTCCGGGTTAACGAACGAAGCCCCGCCGCCGATAACTATGGGATCGCCGGGACCGCGCTCCACGGCGATCAACGGAATGCCCCCGAGATCGAGCGTTTCAAGGACATTGCTGGCTCCGAGCTCGTAGGGGATAGAGAAGCCGACGGCGTCGAAATCGCTGAGCGGTCGGCGACTTTCAAGGCCAAAGAGCGGGGTGTTCGTCTCCCGGAGGACCGCGGCCATGTCGGGCATGGGAGTGAACACCCTGTCGCAGAGTGCATCGGGCATTTCGTTGACGATCTCGTAAAGGATCTGAATCCCCAGATTGGACATGCCGATTTCGTAGGTATCAGGAAATGCGAGGCAAAGCCTGACGGAGGCCGAGGACCATTCCTTGTTGCGGCTGTTCCATTCGCCGCCCGCGTACTGGGCGGGTCGAATTACGCGGGCGAGCAGCGGTTCTATGTTGAGGGGGCCGTCGGCTGACATGTGAGAGATCGGGAATCCTTTAAGTCTGATTTCGATTTCGCGTTTCAAGAATAGCAACGGCCCGGCCCGATGCCGGCAGGATATTGCGGGGGCGAAGTGGCGTGCGTGCTATCGGTATTCGTCATCACCGGAAAATCTCGGTGGTGATCGCATGAAGGGAGTCAGGGCCGGGCTGGTAAAGGCGCGAGAATTCGAGCTGATCAAGACGGAGCTGTCGCCGGCCGCGGGCGAGGTTCTGATCGAAATCGCCGCTTGCGGAATCTGCAGTTCGGAGATCCCGCATTACCCCGATAACAAGGAAGAAGACCCGCCGATCTACCTGGGCCACGAGCCCAGCAGAACGGTGGCGCAGATCGGTTGCGGGGTGACGCGCTTCAGACAAGGGAGACCGGGTGACGGGCGGGATCGCTTAGGGATTCACGACGCACTCGCTGGCGGAGGAGGAGGGTCTCTTGCCGGTGCCGGCTGGGGTCGACCTGCAACATGCGATCTCGGAGCCGCTGATGTGCGTGAGCAACATCGTGCGGGCAACCGCGCCGAAATTTGGGGATCATGTGGCGGTCGTTGGGTGCGGGCAAATGGGCCTGCTGGCAATTGCGACGTTGAAGCAAGAAGGGCTGGGTTCGCTGATCGCGGTTGATCGGATCGGATGGCGCCTGGATTTGGCCAGAAAAATCAGCGCCACCCACGCGGTGGGGGCTGGCGGTGAGGATCCGGTGGAGGTGGTTGAAGAAATCACTGATGTAGGGGCGGACGTGGTGGTGGAAATTACGGGTAAGCCGGGGGGATTGGAACTCTCCGCGGAACTGATTCGGATGGGACAGGGCACACTGGTGATGGCGGGGTTCCACCAGGTCTGGGACCAGTACTACCTGCGCCAATTTGCGTTCAAAGGTTTGAGCGCCCACCAGGCTCATCCCTACTATTCCCCGGATGTGATGGCCGACTACGCGAGAGCGCTGGCCGCGCTTGAGCGCGGGGTCTTTCCGATGGACTTGATCGTTACGTAGCGCTACTCGCTGGAGCAGGTTGGGGACGGCTTCGAGACGTTGATTTCACATCGGGAAAGATTCCTGAAAGGAATCGTCGTACCGTAGCTCTAGTCGCGCTCCGATCGAGGAGGTTATGGCCGCCTGGAGCAACGTGATATGCTCGCATTAATTAGCAGAATGGTTATGAATAGGAAGCGGAAGGGCGGTCCCGATTGCTACGGATAAGCGCGCGAGTCCGGTATGGAGTGCTGGCGCTTGTTGATCTGGGAGAGAACGGCGCTTCGACCTATGTGCGAGCGCAGGACATAGCGAAGCGAAAGGACATACCACCCAAATTCCTGGGGCAGATTCTGGCCACCCTGGTTCAGGCGGGAATTCTGATCGGTCGGAGAGGAGCCAGCGGCGGCTACAGGCTTGCCCACTCGCCAGCGTCGCTGACGATGGATCAAATCCTGGAGACGCTTGGCATGGAACCGCCGTCGGAGCGCTGCATTTACGGGGTGGAAAGAGCTTCGTGCACGCTTCCCCAAAGGCTGGACAAGTGTGACGGCATCGGACCCGCCGAAGAGGCGGCGGCCGCACGGCTGGCGAGCACCTCACTGGCGGACTTATGCCACGGATACAGTGGTAGGGAGTCCGCTTACCAGATCTGAGCGCCCGCCGGATCCGGATAGATCGGTGGAGCCGCCCGGTCCCGGCGAGATCCCGGCAGCCTGGCGGAAGACGAAGA
>CAUYYU010000130.1:0-6354 GCA_963577415.1 Chloroflexota bacterium | reverse complement strand
CGTCCCATTTGCGACGGACCTCGAGCCATTCGTCCAGCACGTCTCGCAGCCGTGTGGCGAGCATTTCCGCTCTCATATCCGCGATCACCAGCTTCTCGAAGGGCAGGTCTCGGGAACACAGCAGCCGCATTGCTATCGCCCCGCCCAGGCTGTGCCCCACCACCGCTGGATCAGCTGCTCCATGTCGCCGGCGTAATCCTCAATTTGATACGAGTCCGCCCGCGAGCTGTGTCCGTGACCGCGCAGGTCCGGCGCCACCACGTGAAAATCTCCCATCAGGCTGCGGGCGAACAGGTCCCAGCGGACTCCCATACCCATGATTCCGTGGATGATCAGCACGTCGGGACCCGTCCCGGCCTCGCCCCATTCAAGGTAATGCAGCCCCACCTCGTCTAGCGCAACGATTCCGTCGCGATGTTCGTAGCCGTACGCGGGCAAAGGGTCCTCCGAACCGGAATTCAGGGATCGGTTGAGGATACCCCGGCCCGGTTGCGTGTGGATAGAAATCGGACAGCGAAGACCGCCGAGAAAATTAGACGGACGGAGGCCGCTATTCGGAGACCAGCGCCGCCGCCGGAATCAGCCCCGCCGAGCGTGCGATCTCCCCCGCGTTCAGCGAACTGATGATGCCGTTAAGTTCAATCAGCACCCCGCGCTGCGCCCGCACCGCCGCCGCGTCCCCCACCCGGGCGTAGCCCATCGGCAGGCCGTAGACATCCAGCCAATCAGCGTTCGCGAGGAACGTATTCTTCAACAGCGTGTTCGCGTCCAATATCTGCACATGGCGGCTCATCACCGCATCCCAGCCCAGCCCCGCGTCGCCCGACCAGTCCGCCGCCGCCGGCACCCCCATTGCGCCAGCAGCCAGGCATCTAGGCCGCGATTCGAAATCTCATCAAATATGTTCACTCGCTCCATGCCGCCAGTGAACGGATTCCACTGCAAGATCGCTCCCTCAAGCGCCTGCTGCACGAAGAGCCCGTTCAGGAACCTGCGCGATATCGGCCTCCCCCGCGCCGCCTCGCCGCCTCGCCGCCCAGGCTCTCGTACGCGTTCAGCATCGGAATTCCGACCTCGTTCGTGACGCTGAAGGTTCCTCCCGACGGAGCCACCGTTCCACCCGGCGGACCGGCGCAACTCAGCAGCGGGTCCCCGTCATCGAACGAGACCAGGTGCTATTCCGGCAGAGACGTGATGTTCTCCGTCTTGCATCCACACGCCTGGAACGTCTCAAAGCTGGCGATGGGACGCCGCTTCCCGTTCTCGATCAGAAATACGGTGCCGCCCTCGGCTGGATCGTCGCTCGCCTTCACCAGGTCCCCCCGCCGTCGAGGGTGCGGAAAAAGCCCCGATCCACCGCCAGTGACGTTCGGTATCCGTATGGTATATTGCGGGTCCCTCTAAAAACGTGAACTGGAGTTGCCGGGAGTGCTGCAAGCGGCTGGTGAAAGCGGGCAAGGCCTGCGAATAATGGACGAAAGCAGGCGAGGGCTGCTGCTGAAAGCGGCCGTGCTGAAGGTCGAACGCCACTGGGGATTGCGCGCCTCCGGCCGGCTGTTCGGCGGTCAGTACCAGGCCCCGGTAGGGCTGCGCACAGGTCTGCCCGAACTGGACCGGGCCACCGGCTTCGGCGGCATCCCGCGCGGCAAGCTGACCGAGTTCACCGGCCCTTCCTCCAGCGGCAAGCTGACGCTGGCCTTGCGGGCGCTGACGGCAGCTGTGGCCGGGGGTGGAGTGGCCGCGTACATCGACCTGCCCGGCACCTTTTACCCACCGGCGGCGGCCGCGATGGGGATAGATCTGGATCGCCTCGTGCTGGTGCAGCCGGCCGACGCCGCCGCCGCGGTGAAGGCCGCCTCGATCCTGCTCCTGAGCGAAGGTTTCGACGCCCTCCTGCTGGATCTCGGCGCTGCCCGCGCCCATCCCGACGCCCTCGCCCACCTCACCGATCTCTCCGCTCGCGGCCAGACCGCCACCATCGCCGTCACCCGCGACGAGGGCCGGGCCGCCGCCGCGCTGCGTTTCTTCGCCTCCCTGCGGCTCGGCGTGAAGCGTCGCGACTGGCTCTGGCGCGACGGACCCCTGGGGCGTGCGCCCACCGGCATGCGCCTCGACGTGAGTGTGCTCAAATCCCGCAGCGCCGCTCCCGAGCGCGATCTCGAAATCGACTGTCCCTTCAGCCCCTTGCCGCCCGACTGTGTGCCTCCCGACACCCCACTTCCCCACAAGATCGAACCACCCCTCCCCACCTCCGCCCGGGCATCCTGATGGCCAAAAGCCACCGCACCATCCACCTCATCCCGCCCCACTCCCGGTAACGAGCCGCACCTTGGACCCAAAGACCATCTGCGTCCAGGCACCCTGGTGCTGCACCGAACTCGAAGACCGCGCCCGCCCTGAGTGGGCCGACCTGCCTCTGGCCGTCTACCGACCCCGATCCCGGCATCGCAAGCTGCTTGAAGTCTCCCCGAGCGCGACCCGCGCCGGTCTCACCGCCGGCATGCCCTTCAAAGAGGCCCAGATACGCTGTCCCGAAGCCGTGTTCGTGCCCGACGACCCGCCGAGATACGAGCAGGCCTTCCTGCGCATCCTGGATCTGCTCGACCGGTTTTCGCCGGTTGTCGAAGACGCCGGCCCGGGCCTCGCCTTCATCGACGCCACCGGGCTGGAGCCTCTCTACGGCCCCGACCTGGAGCTCTGCCGCAAAGTGCAGACGACCATTAAGGAAGAGACCGGCCACCGGGTCCACGTCGGGCTCGCCGGGAGCAGGTTCGCCGCCGAGATCGCCGCCCGCACGTCCGGTGCCGCTGGCGTCGCCGCCGCGCTCGAAACCGACGCCAAATACCTGGCAAAACTGCCCCTCGAAATGTTGCCTGTGCCGGAAAAAGTGACCGCGCAGCTGAGCCTGCTCGGCGTCCGCGATCTCGGTGAATTCGCCCGCCTGCCCGCCAACACCGTGCGCGCCAAGTACGGCGAAGAAGGCCGCGCCGCTCAGAAGCTCGCCGCCGGGCGGGACGACCGTCCGCTCAAGCCGCGGAGCCGCCCCCTCGTGCTTGAAGAAAAGGTGGAATTCGAATGGGACGAGCACAACCTGGACTGCATCACCTTCGCCCTCCAGGCGCTGGCCGACCGGCTCGCGCGGCGACTTGAAATCCGCAGTCTCATGGCCTGCCGGCTGCAGGCCGAAATCATCCGCACCGACCAATCCCGGCAGACATTCACCCTCGATCTCCCCGAGCCCTCCGCGCAGGCCAGGACCTTCCGCGACCTGGTCCGCTGGCGCCTCGACGCCGCCGAGACCACCGCCCCCCGCCCCGAGCCCGGAAGCATCGAAGCGACCCTCGAAAGTGAACCCGGTATCAGTACCATCCGCATCAAAGTCGCCGAACTCGTCCCCTTCGAAGGCAAGGCCACCAACCTCTTCGCCAACCGGGCCGAACGCATCCAACGCGCCAACCGGGCCATCAGCCAGCTCCGGGTGGCGCTGGGCGAAGAGGTCGTGTTCCGCAGCGCTCTCCACCCCGGCGAACGCGCTCCCGAGCGGGCATTCGCGCGTATCGACGCCTACGTGCCGGAGGCCGGGAAGACACGGCGGAAGAAGAGTAGGCAAGGTGCAGGCAAAGAAAGGAAAAAAGTAAATGGGCCGGAGGCCCCGCCTGCCGAGTTACCCGCCGAGCGTTACGCCGCCGGTTCCGGCGGCAGCCTGCGGTTGTTCGATCCACCCCTTGCCGCCACCCTGCTCAGCGACCGCACCGGCGACCGCACCGGCGACCGCACCGGCGACCGCACCGGCGACCGCACCGGCGAGCGCATCCGCTTCGACGGCCGCCACGAGGCCATCGTCGGGCGCTACGGCCCCCACCGGCTGCGCTCCAGCTGGTGGGAGACGCCCCTGATCCGTGACTACTACCGCGTGCTGCTCGCCGGCGGCGACGGTCTGCTCGTCTATCACGAGCCTCCCTCCGACCGCTGGTTCGTGCAGGGGGTGGTGGATTGAGCCCACCCCCGAACCGTATGAGGTGATGATGACCACGATAGGCGACATCACCGGCGGTGGTGAGCCGCGATACGCCGAGCTGCACGCCCACACCAACTTCTCCTTCCTCGACGGCGCCTCGCATCCCGAAGAGCTGGCCGCGCAGGCAGCCGAATTGGGTCTTGCCGTTCTCGCCGTGACCGATCACGACGGCGTCTACGGCGCCGTGCGCCTTGCCCACGCCGCTCGGGCGCACGGGTTGAAATCGATCATCGGCATGGAGATCACCCTCGCCGGCGATCGCCACCTCACCCTCCTCGCCCGCGACCGCACCGGCTACGCCAGCATCTGCCGGCTTTCCACCGAGGCCCATCGCGACCGGCCCAAGGGCGAGCCCGAGCTTTCCCTCGACACCCTCGCCGAGTACACCACCGGCCTGGTCGCCCTTTCCGGCTGCCGCCACGGCGAGATTCCCGCCGCGGCCCTGGCCGGCGACCTCGACCGCGCCGTCGCCCTGGCCACCGCCCGCGCCGCCCTCTTCGAGCCGGGCTGCTTCTTCCTCGAACTGCAAAACCACCTGCAGGAAGAAGACCTCATCACCGGCAACGCCCTCCTTGAGGTCGCCGCCCGCACCGGCCTGCCCGTCGTCGCCACCAACAACGTCCACTACCACCTGCCCCGGCGCCGCCATCTGCAGGATGTCCTCACCTGCATCAAGCACACCGAGACCCTGGCCACCGCCGGCCGCAAACTGCGACCCAACGCCGAGTTCCACCTGAAGCCCGCCGCCGCGATGGCCGCTCTCTTCGCCGACCTGCCCGAAGCCCTCCGCAACACCCTGCGCATCGCCGATATGTGCGACTTCGACCTGAGCCGCAAGCTGGAATACGGCCTGCCCACCGCCCCCGTCCCCGACGGGCGCACCGAGTACACCCACGTCGCAGAGCTCGTCTGGGAAAGCGTGCGCACCCTCTACGATCCGGTCACCGCCGAGGTGCGCGAACGCGTCGAGCGCGAACTCGCCTACACCCGGCAGAACGATCTCGCCGGGTACTTCCTCACCGTCCGCGACATCGTCCAGTTCTGCCACGCCAGCGACATCCTGGTCAACACCCGCGGTTCCGCCCCCGGCTCCATCCTCTGCTACGCCCTAGGCATCTCCATGGTCGAGCCGCTTTCCGCCGGCCTGCTCTTCGAGCGCTTCATGTCCTCCAACCGCGTCGAGCCCCCCGACATCGACCTCGACATCGAGCACCAGGAGCGCGAGCGCGTCATCCAGTACGTCTACCAGCGTTACGGCCGCGAGCACGCCGCCATGGTCGCCAACGTCATCTCCTACCGCGGACGCTCCGCCATCCGCGATGTCGGCAAAGCTCTCGGCCTGCCCCTCGCCCAGATCGAGCGCCTCGCCAAAATCCTGTCCTGGAGCCAGGGCAACGGCATCGGCGCGGAACTCGACGAGCTGGACGAAATCCCTTCCGAGATTCCCAACCGCGTCGCCACCGACCTCATTGCCCTCAGCAACGAAATCCAGAACTTCCCTCGCCACCTTGGCATTCACAGCGGCGGCATGATCATCTCCTCCCGCCCCCTCGCCGAGTCCGTCCCGGTCGAACCCGCCACCATGGAAGACCGCACCATCGTGCAGTGGGACAAAGACGACTGCTCCGACGCCGGCCTCATCAAGATCGACCTCCTCGGCCTTGGCATGATGACCCTCATCCACCGCGCCTTCCGCCTCATCGAGGCCCGCCACGGCCAGCGGCTTACCCTAGCCGGTTTCACCTTCGACGACCCGACCGTCTACGACGCCGCCTGCGAAGCCGATACCCTGGGGGTATTCCAGATCGAAAGCCGTGCCCAGATCGCCACCCTCCCCCGCACCCGCCCCTGTAATTTCTACGACCTGGTCGTCGAGATCGCCATCATCCGCCCCGGCCCCATGAGCACCAAAATGCACCGTCGCTGGATTCTCCGCCGCCTCGGGCAGGAGCCCATCACCTACCTCTTTCCCTCCCTCGAGCCCGTCCTCAAACGCACCCTCGGCCTGCCAATTTTCCAGGAGCAATGCATGCAGATGGCCATGGCCGTCGCCGGCTTCAGCGCCGCCAAGGCCGACGCCCTCCGCCAGGCCATGAGTCGCAAGCGTTCTCTCCAGCACATCCAGTCCCTGCGCGACGACCTCATCTCCGGCATGACCGCCAACGGCGTGCCCGCGGCCGTGCGCGAAGAGATCTACACCCAGATCGAAGGCTACGCCGGCTACGGCTTCCCTGAGGCCCACTCCTGCGCCTTCGCCCTCCTGGTCTACGTCTCCGTCTGGCTCAAGGTCCACTATCACGCCGAATTCACCTGCGCCATCCTCAACTCCCAGCCCA
>CAUYYU010000129.1:0-6491 GCA_963577415.1 Chloroflexota bacterium | reverse complement strand
CTGCAGGATGAGCATTTCGAGTCCGCCGAGGCATTCGGCGCCGGCGCTGGAGGCGGCGGCGAGCAGCGGGGTGGTGGTGGGGCGGTAGACGATGTCGAATACGGTCTGGTCGGCGTGGAGAGCCGCGGCCGGGAGGGGGCTGCGGTCGGGAGCGGGGCCGCCGTGCATGCCGATGGAGGTGGTGTTGAGGATGAGCCGGGTGTCGCGGGCGATGGCGGTCAAGGAAGGGGAGTCTAGGCCGATCGTTTTGAAGCCGGAGTCGGGGGCGAGATTGCGGACGATCTGTTCGGCGTTGGACAGGGTCCGGTTGGCGACGGTGAGGTTGTCGCCGCGCCGGGAGAGGGCGAGGAGGGCGGCGCGGGCGGCGCCGCCGGCTCCAAGAAGGAGGCAGTCGATGCCGGTGGGGACGTTGGACCGGCGCAGCACTTCTTCGATGGCGGCGACGTCGGTGTTGTCGCCTTTCAGGCCGCCGTCGGTGGCGGTGACGGTGTTGACGGCGCCGGTGAGACGGGCGGTGTCGGTGATGTGATCGAGGGACGCCACTATCTCATTCTTATGAGGGATGGTGACGTTCATCCCGGATAGGCGGCCGGAGCGGAGTTCGGATATGCGGCGAGAAAGATCGGCGGGTGGAGTCTCGATTGCTTCGTAGATCGCGTCGAGGCCGAGGTGGTCGAAGGCGGCCTGCTGGAAGGCCGGGGAGATTGTGTGGCCGAGGGGGTAGCCGATCACGGCGTAGCGATCAGTCATTTTCAGAGATGTGGCGGAGCCGACCCCAGAATCCCGGGTAGCTGACATCGACGGAGTCGGCGCCGTCGACGATGGTTTCGCCGCGGGCGATGAGGCCGGCGATGCCGAAGGTCATGGCTAGGCGGTGGTCGCCCTCGGCGTTGACGGTTGTGCCGGTGAGGGGGGTGGGGCCGTTGATGATGAGGCCGTCGTCGAGTTCGTGGATGTCGGCTCCCATCGCACGGAGGCCGGCGGCGGTGGCGGCGATGCGATCGGTTTCCTTGATCCGGAGCTCGGCGGCGTCGCGAATTTCGGTCGTGCCTTCAGCTTGCGTGGCGGCGAGAGCGATGGCGGGGAGCTCGTCGATGAGGGTGGGGATTTCGTCGCCGCCGATGTTGGTGGCGCGCAGGCCGGCGGAGCGCAGATGCACATCGGCGACCGGCTCGGCGCCTCCGGGGGGTTCAGTCACTTCGATGTCGGCCCGCATACGCCGAAGGACGGTGAGGACACCGGAGCGGGTGGGGTTGACGCCGACGCCGCGGAGGGTGATTTCGGCGTCGGGATGGATGGCGGCGGCGACGAGCCAGAAGGCGGCGGTGGAGATGTCGCCGGGGATGTGGACATCGACGGCGGTTGGGTCCTGCCCGCCTTCGACGGAGAGTTGGAGTCCGTCGGTTTCGATGTTGACTCCCTGGGCGGCGAGCATCAATTCGGTGTGATCACGTGAGATCGCCGGCTGGTTTATGACGGTGCGCCCGTTGGCGGCGACGCCGGCGAGGAGGAGGGCGCTCTTGAGCTGGGCGCTGGCGACGGGCATCCGGTAGGCGATGCCGGCAAGGGGATGGCCGTCGATGGTGAGAGGTGCGAAATTGGCGCTGTCCCGGCCCGAGATGCGAGCGCCCATCTGAATGAGCGGCCCGGTGATGCGAGCCATGGGACGGCCGTTGAGAGACTCGTCGCCGGTGAGAGCGGTGGAAAAAGGGAGGCCGGCCAGGAGGCCGAGGATGAGGCGCATGGTGGTGCCGGAATTGCCGCAGTCGAGGACATCGGCGGGTTCGACCAGAGCGTCGCGGCCGTGGCTCTGGACGATGACCTCGGTGTCGTTGACGCGACGGATCTCGACTCCGAGCTGGTGAAGGAGGCGCAGGGTGGACAGGCAGTCTTCGCCGAGGCCGGCGCCGGTGACGCGGGCGGGGCCGTGGGCGATGGCGTTGAGGAGCAGGGCACGGTGGGTGATGGACTTGTCGCCGGGCACAGGGAAATCGCCACGCAGCCGTCGCGCGGGGACGAGTGTGGCGGCTTTCTTGACGGCCGGCATCTGGCGGTTCCTGGGCCCGTCGCTAGGCAGGCTGAAGTTGACGCAGGGGGCGGTCCATCGCGTCGGCGACGCGGCGGAGGGCCGTCATCATGTGGGCGAAATTCTCGAAAGTGAGGCTCTGGGCGCCGTCGGCAAGGGCGAGCTCGGGAGCGGGATGGACCTCGACCATGACGCCGTCGGCGCCGGCGGCGATGCCGGCCAGGGCCAGGGGCTCGACCAGGTGCCAGACGCCGGTGCCGTGGGAGGGGTCGATGATGACGGGCAGGTGGCTGAGGCGCTTGGCGACAGCGACGGCGGCGACGTCCTGGGTGTTGCGGGTGGAGTCGTCAAAGGAACGGATGCCGCGCTCGCAGAGAATGACGTCGGGGTTGCCCTCGGCCATGACGTACTCGGCGGACATGAGCCACTCGGAGATGGTGGAGGCGGGGCCGCGTTTGACCATCACCGGAATCCCGGACTTGCCGGCGGCTTTGAGGAGCGGGAAGTTCTGGGTGTTGCGGGCACCGATCTGGAGGATATCGGTGTATTCGGCGACGGTTGCGACCAGCTCGGGCTCCATGACCTCGGTGATGGTGGCAAGACCGGTGGCGAGGCTGACTTCCTTGAGGTATTTGAGCCCTTCGACCTCGAGGCCTTGGAAGCTGTAGGGGGAGGTGCGGGGCTTGTAGGCGCCGCCACGCAGGATGGTGGCGCCGGCCTGCTTGATCCTCTCGGCGGTGGTGAGTAACTGTTCGCGCGACTCGATGGTGCAGGGACCGGCGATGACCACGGTGCCTTCGCCGCCGATGGTGACGTCGCCGACCCGGATCTGGGTTGGGGGACGGCCCTCGCCGGCTCCGGCGAGTTTGTACGGGGCGCTGATGCGCACGACGCGTTCCACGCCGGGGAAGACCTTCATCTGATCCCGGAAATCCTCGGACGGGTCGCCGATGACGCCGATGATTACGAGATTGGCACCTTCGATCTGGTGGGATTTGAGGCCCTCGTTGCGAATTCGGTCCTCGATGGCGGTGATTTCAGCGGCCGGGGTGCCGATTCTGGTGACGATGATCATTTGGGGTTTCTCCTGGCGATTGACTGATGCGGTGGGGCGGGTTGTGGGAAGACAAACAAAAAAGCAGAGGTTTCCCTCTGCTCGGCCGGCGACTGCTGGGAACCGGGTCTAACGCATACGCGACCCGGCCAGCAGGGCCGGCCCTATAAACGTGAAATATACGCAGGTGATGTTGGGTGTTGGCAAGTTCATAAGTGGGGGAAATATAACGGCGGTCGGGAAGATGCGTCAAGGGGTGCGAGTGGCCGAAACGTGCTCTGGAGAGGCCGGAATGGCTATGCTGACGGCGGATTGGATAATTGAAGGAGACATCGCCGGTGGTAGGCCAATTGCGGATGTACACGATCAAAGAGGGGCAGATGGACGCCTGGTTGGAGCAGTTCGACGGTTTGATTCCAATATCCGCAAAGGCTGGAATTACGGTCCAGGCGAGCTGGGTAGACGCCGAAACGAATAATTTTGGTTGGATACGCACGTTCGACGACGACGATCTGGAGGCGGGCGAGGCGAGATTCTATGGGTCGGCGGAGTGGGAAGCGGTGAAGGAGAAGACTCGCGCTTTTGTGGAGAACGTGGACGTGACGGTGATCGACTACCGGTAGCAGCTGGGCGGATTCAGGGGCCGGATGGCGGCTAGAGGCTGACGGACAGTGGGCGGGAGAGGCGGACGCCGGTTTCGTCGACGCGACAGGAGTAGGCGGCCAGGATGACGCCGACGTCCGCGGCCTTGCGCAGGAGATCGGCGAATTCGGGATCGGTGCGCCGGTTTGGTCCGACGGAATCGAGATCGTCACGTCCGGCGATGAACAGCAGGGCGGCGGGCAGGCCGGAGAGGGTGCGGTCGATCAGGTGCTGAAGGTGGCGCCGTCCGCGGGCGGTGGGGGCGTCGGGGAAGAGGCCGTGACCGGCTTCGACCAGGGAGCAGCCTTTAACTTCGAGGTAGAGCTGGCCGCGGTCGGTTTCAAGGACGAAGTCGACGCGGCCACCGGGATAGCCGACCTCGGGCCTGAAACTCTCGTGTGGCGGCAGGAACTGGAAGAAGCGCCGCTCGAGAGCGAGGCGGGTGAGGGCGTTGGGCACGCGGCTGTCGATACCGACCCAGATGGAGTTATGTCTGACGGCCCGGACGGTGAATTCGGTCCTGCGGGGGACGAGGGCGGGCTCGACGAGGAGCTCCACGCCGGGGACGAGCAGCTCTAAGAGCCGGCCGGGATCGGCGACGTGAGCGCGGGCCCGGCGGCCGTCCACGGAAATAATGGCGACGAAACGATTGGGGCGCTCGATGAAGCCGGCCAGCCGGATGCCGGCGGGATAGGGGATCGCAGGAGGAGCGCCGAGCGAATTTTGGTCGGAACGTGTGTTCAAAAGGGGCCTAGAATCTCCGAACTTGAAGGTATAGAGAGTTTGGCAGGCACGCAGGGAAGCGTCGTCACCCGAAGGACAAGCAGAGATGATCAACCTCCTACGCTAGAACCGAAGCGGGCTGCCGGAGTGCCTGGCCGAGGCCGATCTGGTGGTCTGCGACATGGACGCGTGCCTGGAAACGTTTCCGCTGCGGACTGGAACGGTGCGAGACGAGCTGACGTCTTACTTCTCGTGGAAACACAATGTAAATCTGATATTCGATCCGCTGTACCCGGCGATTCGGAGGTTGGAGGCGCTGGGGGAGGCATTGCCGGCGGAATCGCTGGCGCCGCCGCCCACGGTGGCGCTGCAGAAGGCGGTGTTGCGGGTGGCGGAGATGGGATCGTCGGCGGCGCTGGAGGAACTGTTCCGGGTGCCGATCAAGGCGGATGATTTCTGGTCGGGACGGCTTGATTTTGGGTGCCCAGCGAGTGCGCGGACGACTGCGTTGATCGGGACGGCGCGTGCCCGGGAAATTCTGGCGAACGTGCCGCTGCCGCTTTCACTATGTATCGCAAGGCGGCAGGCGAACGCGGTGTTGCTGGAGGGGATGCGAGAGGCGTTCGTGAAGATGGGGTCGGTGGCGCCAAATCAGATCACCCGCTACATGGCGGAAATCACGACGACGGAGGGGACGAGGGGAGGGAGGATGGTGGCGGCGCAGCAGGGCTATCTGCATCTGTACGGAAATTGGTGTCAGCGCAAGTTGTGCCACGCGTGCCCGGCGGCGGTGTTCACGGCGAGGCCGGGGACTAGTCGTCCAACTCGGCTCGTCCGCTCAGGCCGTGGGCGTAACGGTTGATGGAATTGATGGCCGCGAGGTCGGTTTTGCGGCCCCAGAGGGCGGACTGGAGCTCGTCCTGCATCCAGTGCTCCCAGGTGGCGAACCAGGGCTCCCAGAGAGCCTGGACGGGCCTGGCGACGGTGAGGACGTCGTGCAGGAGGTCCGGGTCCAACCAGGACTGGAATTGTGCGTTTACTTCGGGGTCGTTGAGGACGTCGGGATAGGCGGGGGTGAGGCCTTCGTTGAGGGCCCAGAATTTGGGAGCGAAGAAATCGCCGGTGCCGTCGATGCCGCCGAGGTGGAGGGCGAGCAGGGTGGACATTTCGACGTCGGCGGCGGGGGCGGGGACGGAGTAGAAGGGTGTCCAGCCGGCGGTGGAAACGCCGGGGGCGTCGAGGCCAGGGACGGGCGAGAAATTGATGAGCGGAGCCCGATGATTGTTGAATTCTTCGGCGGCGAAGCGGGCGAGATAACTGCCGACGAGGGCGAACGCGGGACCGTCGTCGAGGATGGCGGAGTAGGAGGTGTCGCCGAAGTCGGGATTGAGGATGAGGTCGTCGACGAGGAAGGAGCGCAGCATTCGGAGGAGGCGGGGGGCGGGCTCGGCGGGATCGGCGTCGTGGAGGGCGTCGTCGGGCTCGCGGAGGCTGCCGCCGGCGGCGTAAACCATGGCCCACCAGGGCAGGTTGGCGTTGACCTTGGGACCGAGGTTGAGGGAGAGGGGCCAGCGGCTGAGACCGCGGTCGCGGATCGCCCGGGAGGTGGCCAGGAGCTGGTCCCAGGTCTCGGGAGGGGCGGCGCCGACTTCGGCGAGCATGGACTGATTGGAGGCGAGCAGGATGGCGTCGGTGTAGAAGGGTAGGCCGATGAGGTTGTGGTCGACTTCGACGGCGCGGCGGGCGGAGGGGAAGAGCCTGGCGGCCATGTCGTCGAAGGTGGAAATGCCGGAGAGGGGTCGGAGCATGCGGTTCGACCACCAGAGGCCGGCCTGGGCTTCGCGGGCGAGGACGACGTTGACGGGCTCGCCGCCGAGAATTATCGATTGGGCGCGGGGGCCGTAGTCGTTCAGGACCTCGTTAAATTCGACTCGTACATCGGGATTTAGCTGGCGGAAACGGTCGAGAATGGTTTCGAGGAGGTTCTGGCGGTAGGGCCAGCTGAGGACGCTGAGGGAAACGGGCTCCTGAAGCTGGGGCACGATG
>CAUYYU010000128.1:0-6539 GCA_963577415.1 Chloroflexota bacterium | reverse complement strand
GAGTTCTATCGCCGCTACGACCCGCAGAAGATGCCGGCGCCGGCGTTCCGCCCAGAGGACATCGCCCACCAGAACAAAATTGAGGTGGCCGGGGTGGATTTCCAGGGCGAGGCGCGGGAGCCGAAGGACTGGTGGTTCCCGGAGGTGACGGCGTCCTATTACGCCATGATCGAGCTGGTCGACGAGCAGTTCGGGCGCATCCTGGATTACTTGGAGGAGACCGGGCAGCGGGAGAACACGATCGTGATCTTCATGAGCGATCACGGCGAGATGCTGGGGGATCACGGCTTAGTGCTGAAGGGTTGCCGCTTCTACGAAGGCGCGGTGCGGGTGCCGCTGGCGATCTCGTGGCCGGGTCACTTTGAGAAAGGCCTGGTGAGCGACGCGCTGGTGGAACTCACGGACATCTACCCGACCCTGATGGAGGCAACCGGGCAGCCGATCCCCGAAGGCACGCAGGGCGAGTCGCTGACGCCGATCCTGACCGGCGCGGCGTCGCCCGACGATCACCGCGATTTCGTGTGGAGTGAGTACATTGACGCGATCAACCGGCCGGACGGGACGCGGGCGTTCATGTACCGGGACCGGCGTTGGAAATTGGTGACCTATCACGGCAACGGCATCGGCGAGCTCTACGACCTGAAGGCGGACCCGAACGAGTTCGAAGACCTCTGGGACGACCCGCAATACGCGACGCTCAAGGCGGACCTGTTAAAGCGGAGCTTCGACGCGCTGGTGACTCGCATGGACGCAGGGCCGGAGCGGGTGACGCCTTACTAGCGGTACGTCCCACGAGCATATCGGCGCGGTCAACGGTCGATCTAATATTCAACTGCCCCCGGGCCAAGCTGGGTTAGGTGGACGGCCGGGGCCGTGCAGTAGGCTCACTAGAAGGCCGTTACGGTTTCGGCGGACGATGTCGGGACAGCGACGGCGACAACAATTCATGTGGAGTTATTGAGTGGCAACAAAAGAAGACGTTATCGCGGCTCTGGAGACGGTTGTTGATCCGGAGCTCAATCTGGACATCTGGAATCTGGGGCTCATTTATAACGTCGAGGTCGCCGAATCCACGGTGAACATCGACCTCACCCTGACCACCCCTATGTGCCCGGTCGGCCCCTTGATCATGACCAACACCAAAGAAGCGGTGACCGCCCTTGACGGCGTCGACGAGACCAACATCGAGCTCGTCTGGGATCCCCCCTGGGACATGGAGATGATGAGCGACGATCTCAAATTCATGCTGGGCAAGATGTAGCGATCCGCCCGTTTCGGGCGCCAGGAATCAAGAATCGGGAACACGCGATGCCCCAACTGCCCACCGAAGCGCTGAGGGATTACGCCGAGAAATTGTTCGTCAAGGCCGGCACCCCCGCGGACATCGCCACCCAGCTCGTCGGTTCCCTAATCCTTGCCGACCAGTCCGGCCATCCCTCCCACGGCACCATCCGCGTACCGCGCTACCTGGAGATGATCGGTAACGGCCGAGTAGTGCCTGACGGACGACCGGAGATCATGAAGAGCAGCCAGACCTCGGCGCTGATCGACGGCCACTTGGGCTTTGGGCAGTTCACCGCCGCCTTCGCCACCCAGACGGCCATCGATCTCGCCCACGAGAGCGGTATCGCCATCGTGGGCTGTATTCGCTGCAATCACACCGGGCGCATCGGCCAGTGGTCCGAGCTGGCCGCCGACCAGGGAATGATCCTCTTCGGCGCCGTCGGAGGTCCCGCCGGTCTCCAGGGAGCGCCCTTCGGCGGTTTCGGCCGCGCCCTTTGCACCAATCCCATCACCGCCTCCGTCCCCGGAGGCAACCATACCCCCATGATCATGGACTTCGCCACCACCGCTACCGCCGAAGGCAAGATTCAGGTCGCCCGCGCCAAAGGCGCCCAGCTTCCCCCGGGCCAGATTCTGAACAAGCACGGTGAGCCTAGCACCGACCCCGAGGAGTTCTACGACGGCGGTGTGCTCCTGCCATTCGGTGGACACAAGGGATATGCCCTCTCACTCCTGGCCGAAGTGCTGGCCAGCGGCCTGACCGGCGCGGGCGAGTCCGACGAGAACGCCCAACTGGGCTTCACCGTCATCGCCATTGACCCGGCGATCTTCCGTCCGGTTGCTGACTACGGCGCCAGCGTCGATGGCGTATTCGAGCGCATGGAAGCAGTCCCGCCGGCGCCGGGATTTGAAGGCGTGATGATTCCGGGAGAGCCGGAGCGGCGATCGCTAGCTTCGCATTCCGACCGCGGAATCGAGCTGGCGGAGGCGACGATCGAGAAGCTGCGTGCCGAGGGGGAACGGCTCGGGGTTGACTCTTCGCCGATCAGGTAGCGCGATGAGCGCGTTTAAGTACGAGACACAGCAATAAAACACTCAGAAGCAAGGGGATGTCGCAGGTAGTAGATCCGGGAGCGGACTTTCGATCCGCTGATGTACGAGTTGATAGTTGTCGGTTGCGGGCCGGCGGGCTTGGCCGCGACGCAGTTTGCCGTGCGGCAGCGGATGAAGGTGGCGGTTATCAGGAATGAAATTGGCGGATAGGCGATCCACAGCACCCACGTCGAGAACTACCTGGGATTTGAGGGCATCGCCGGCGAGGGTCTGGTAGAGCGTTTTGAGAAGCAGCTCGCCGAGCAGTTCGTCGAATTCATCCGCGATGAGGCAGCCAAGATCGACTACGGACCAGGCTGCTACGAACTCGAGACTACTCAGGGCGCTTTCATCCGTACCCGCGCGGTGATCTTTGCCACCGGCATGATGCCCAATCGCCTGGGGGTTCCCGGAGAGCAGAAGCTCACCGGGCATGGCGTCAGCTATTTCGCCGACCATTACGGCCCGACCGCACACGGCAAAAACGTCCTGGTCATCGGCGGGGGGAATTCCGGGTTGCAGGCCGTGCAAGAGGTCGCCCCGGTAGCCGGGCAGATTCACGTGTTGACGCGGGGAGGGTGGACCGGCGACCCGGATCGGGTGACGGCCGTGGGAAAGTTCGCCAACGTCACCATGCTTCCCCCGGCGACGATACTGAGGATCGAACGGGACGAGAACGTAGAGCGGGTCGTAATCAAACTTGCTGAAGACGAGAGTGAGCGGGCCCTAGATATCGATTTGATCTTTGTGGAAATCGGATTCCGCCCGGCCACGGGCCTGATCAGCCACCTCACCGAACTGAACGACCGCGGCGAGGTGATTGTCGATCGGGAGAATCAAACAGATTCACCGAGATTATTCGCCGCCGGGGACTGCACAAGCGGGACCGGCAAGGAGATCTCGATCGCCACCGGCGACGGCGCTCGCGCCGCTCTCTCGGCCAAGCGCTTTGTGCGATCGCGGGGTTGGGGGGAGGCGGGCGAGGCCGAGTAAGCCCCGGTCAACCTGTCAGCAACTAGAACTCCTTTCGAATCCGGGCGTTAGTCAATCCGGGCGACCGCCGAACGTCCGTACGCCCGGCTCGAAAAGCTCCGCGTACATGTCCAGCGCGAATCGATCTGTCGCTCCAGCGAGAAATCGGGCCACGACCTGATAGATGTCGGCCGCGGGATCGCTGAGTTTTTGCCGGGTGGACAGCGGAAGGAGTCGGGGATTTTCGACGAAGGCGGCGAACAGACGCCGCAACACCATCTGCCCCCGGGCGGTCTGCCGCACGATGGGCGGCGACTCGTAAACGCGCTCCCGCATGTACTCGCTGACGGCGGCACGACGCTCACGCAGTTCAGCAGAAGGGCGGATTAGATTCTGGCTGTGAGAGCGTACCTTTTCGCTTGAATCGACACCGGCGGCCGCGAGCTGTTCGCGGGCGGAGCTGACAACATCCTTGATCAGAACCCCGATCACGTGACTGGTTGCACGGCGTAATACGACCCGGGGGCGGTCGAACTCCAGATCGGGTCGCTGCTTTTGTGAGCAGACCTCTTCAGCGAAGGTCAGGGCATCGGACCAGAGCCGGGGTCCGTCGCTGAGCAGAGCTTGCAGGCTGATCAGCCCGGCGTTGACTGCGTCTTCAATGTCATGCGCCAAAAAAGCGCACTCGTCCGCCTGGGAAACGGCCTGGGCCTCCGGGCCGGGCTGTTGGTAGCGGTGAAATTCGGGGCTGTCGGTCGGGACGTCGTAGAGCGTCTCGTGCAGAGCTATGCCTTCGCGGGTGGCCCACGTGAGATTGAGTCCGCGGAAATCGGGATAGGGCGCTTCGATGTCATCCACCACCTCGAGCGAGTGCTGATTGGCATCCCAACCGCCGTGCTCTTCCATGAGTTCGTTCAGAACCCGCTCGCCGGCGTGTCCGAAGGGCCCATGACCCAGATCGTGACCCAGAGCGATGGCTTCGGTCAGGTTCTCGTCCAGCCCGAGCTCGAAGGCGATGCTGCGGCCGATCTGCGCCACCTCTAGCGAGTGGGTTATGCGGGTGCGGAAGAAATCCGCCTCGGTGACGACAAAGACCTGGGTCTTGTGCAGCAGACGGCGAAAGGCGCGGGAATGCAGAATGCGATCGCGGTCACGGGCGAACGGCGTCCGCCTGGCAGGCTCCTCCGGCGGTCCCGCATGCACCCGGTCGGTCCAGGGAGACGCCAGGGCAGTGGCCAGAGAGGGTGTCGAAGGGATATGCCTACTCCATCATGTTGCGAGGGACGGTGAGAGTGTCGAATTTGGCGATGGCCTTGTCGATGTGGGTCTGGCCGTTTTCCATCGCGATGGCGGCGTGCCCAGGAAGGAGGGCGTCGATGCCGGCGTCGCGGAAGCGGATCATGCTGTTGCCAAGTTCTAAAACCGACGTTTCCTCCGTCCAATTGAGCACCACTAGGCCGCCCGCAAACACAAGATCGCCGCCGAAGAGGTACTTCCTGCCGCCAAGCTCGAGCAAGTAGCTCATGTGCCGGGCGGCGTGGCCCGGAGTGGAGTAGGCACGCAGGCTAAGTTGCCCCACTCGAATCTGGTCGCCGTCATCAACTTCCCGAGAGACGTCAACGGGCTCGAAACGATAAGAAGCCGGGTAGCGACCAGCGGCGCGGGCGCGAGTGAGGTTGATGGCATCTTCGTCGGCGGTCTCCAGCCAGACCCGGGTATCCACCGGAGAAATGACTTCGAGTCTGTAGTTCTTCCGTAAGAACGCCGCGCCGCCGGCGTGATCACCATGACAATGCGTGAGGATCAGATATTTCACCGTGTCGGGATCGATGCCGTCAGCTTCGACGTTGGCCACGATGCGATCCGGCTCGATGCCCACCCCAGCATCTATGAGGGCGGTTTCGATTCCGTCGGTGACTGCATAAACGTGACAGTCACCCTGATGACTGAGCCCAAAGCCCATGAGGCCGCCCCCGACTAAATGAATGTTGTCGGTCAGTTTCATTGCGCCGCTCTCGCTTTCGCCGGGTGAATCGCTTGGAACGGGATACCCCGGGTAGCTGGTTTTGGTCGGCCGTCCCGGCTCCCCGGGAGACTAGCGCATAAGCCGCGAACTCCGGTTTCTAACATTGGCGGCTGAGCCAGCGCCGGGTACGGAATATTGCGAAAATATTCATACTGAAACTGACGGGGGCGACCGCTGAAATTGCTAAACTGCTTGGCTCGGCCGAAGGCTCGGGTGGTCGGCATGAAGGGATGCAATTGATGATCGGAGCGGCGCTGCGGGCGCGGGAAGCCGATGGCAAACGGGTGAAAGTGGCGGTAGTGGGGGCGGGGCGATTTGGCGCCAGCGTGATCGCGCAAATCGCGGGGATGCCGGGTATGGAAGTGGCGGCAATCGCGGACAGGAATCTGGTGAATCTGGCAGCGGCGTGGGAGGCTTATGGGGCAGCTCCTGACGAAGTGGTGCCCGCCGATGCGATTGGACCGGCTGTGGATGCGGTCACGGCCGGCCGGCCGGTAGGGCTGGAAGACGCGGATTTGGCACCCGAATTGCCGGTAGACGTGATCGTAGAAGCCACGGGGGTGACAGATGTTTCGGCTCGTATTTGCCGGGCGGCGCTGGAACGCGGAAGACATGTGGTGAATGTGACGGTTGAAGTAGATGCCGCGGTCGGAGCGCGGCTGGCGCGGATCGCCCGGCGGAACGGCGCGGTTTACACGTTGGCCGATGGGGACCAGCCGGGAGTGGTGACCCGCATGGTTGAGTGGGCGCATTCACTGGGATTTTCGGTGATCGCCGCGGGGCGGGGCACGAGACGCTATGCGGCCGACCGTGAAGGATCTCCGGAAGAGGCATTCGCCCGGTACGATTACAGCGATGAATTGGTTGCGCGCCGGCGCTTGAACGCACGGATGTACAACTCGTTTCGGGACGGGACGAAGTCGCAGATTGAGATGTGCGCGCTGGCCAATGTGACCGGACTCGTTCCCGACCGACCGGGAATGTATGAGCCGTCAGCTGGGATAGACGATCTGGCGCGGTTGTTTCGATTGCGGGCAGACGGCGGAATTCTGGGTCGGGAAGGGGTAGTGGAACTGGCGAACGCGGTCGCGGATGACGGCGAGACGGATGTGGCCGGCGGGATCGCCAACGGGGTATTCGTAGTTGTTCGGGCATCGCACGCCCT
>CAUYYU010000127.1:0-6607 GCA_963577415.1 Chloroflexota bacterium | reverse complement strand
TCGCCGCCTTTCCTCCCTTTTTGATGGCCGCATGAACCCCACCCCATTCACCACCGGGATCGCCGCGTCGTTCGCCGGTCTGGCGCTGTGGGTCATGGTGGCGTGGACGATCAATCGATGGCGGCACGAGCGCGATCTCAGCGCGCTATCAGCCTACTTCCACCTGGCGTCTTTCATTTCGCTGGTCGCGATGACCGTGGGTCTCGCGCAGGTTCTTGAAATCCTGCTCGGGGACGTGATGCTGGATCGCCCGCAGCTCCTTGGCGGGGCGGACGAATTGCGCCAGCGGCTGGTGCCGCGCATCGCGGTGGTGATCGTGGCCACGCCGATCTGGGCGTTTCACTGGACGCTGATCCAGCGTCGGGCGCGGGCGAACGTGGAGGAGCAGCGAGCGTTTATCCGAACGCTCTACCTGTACCTAACCCTGGGCGGGGCTGCGGTGGCGAGCCTGTTCCTGCTGCGAAGCTTCGTCTCCCACGCGGTCCTGTTGTTCGCCGGGGTGCCGGAAACGCATTCGGGGAATCCCCTCGGGGCGGTGGGACTGCTGATCCCGCCGCTGGCGGTGTGGTGGGCGCACTGGCGGCTGGCCACGGCCGAGCCTCCGGCGGCGCCCGGCGCCGTGGTGCCGCGGAATTTTTATTTCTACGTGGTCGCTGGCCTGGCGCTGTTCGTGGCGGCGGAAGGGGCGGCCGCGGCCGCCACCGCTTCGCTCGACGCGCTATTCCCGTCCGGCGTGCTGCTGACCGGCGAGCCGACGGACCTACTCGCCCGGCGGCAGGCTCCGGCGCTGGCAGCGATGCTGGCCGGGACAGCGATCTTCTTCTGGCACTGGGGGCGCGTGCGCGGCGAGCCCGGGCCCCGCATCCGGCTCGCCTATCTTCTATTCGTCGGGGCGGCGGGAATCGCCGGCGGCCTGGGAACCGGCATCGGGATGGGGCGCGAGGGGCTGCGCTATCTCCTGGGCCATCAGGCGATCGACCAGTGGTATTTCCTGACCGTCGCCATTCCGTTGTTCGTGGTTTCGGGAGCCGTCTTCTTCTCCCATCGCCCGGCCTTACTCACGGCGGTCAACGCCGGAATCAACAGCGCCTTCGTGGCCCGCCGGCTGGCGCTTTACGCCCTGAATCTGACCGGGCTGGCGCTGGGCGGGACGGCACTGGCCAATCTCATTCGTATCCTCTTGGAGTTCTATACGGCGGGATATAAGGAGCTGAGCCGCGTCCCGGACTGGTGGCGCGATCAGACGAGCCTATTCGTGGCGATGGCCCTGGTCGGGGTGTCGCTATGGGCGGTCACGCAGCGTCGCTTGCAATCCGTGGTGGACATCGGCGAGCCGGAAGAGATGCGCATCTGGCCGCGACGCCTCTATCTGTACGGCACGCTCGTGGTGGTGCTGGTGATCGCGGTGATCAACGCGGTCGGGGTGGTGCGGCCGGTGATCGCGATCGTGCTGGGCGAGCCTTACGTCCCGCTTCTGGCGACGGGGCTATACACGGCGCTGGCGAACACGGCGATCGCGGCGGTGATCTTCTGGTACCTCACCCGCATGGCCAGAGCCGACCGCGCCCTGACCGCCGAGAAAACCGAGGCCGGCGAGGCTGTCGCCGCCGAAGCGGCCGCGGATAGCGCGGCGGCGGAGCCGGCTCCCGAACCTGACGCCGACCCTCGCATCAGCGCGATCGTCTCCCGGGGTGCGATCGCGCTCATTCCCCGAATTGAAAGCGCGCTGGGCGAATCCATAATCCTGCTGGGAGCTCTGGACTTGAGCGTGGACGGCGGCGGGGTGGAACTCTCCCGGCAACGCCTCGCGGAACTGGTAGCCGATATCCGTTCCAGCCCCGGCCCGTGCATTCTGCTGATCATCTCTCATCACCGGCTGGACGTGATCCCATACGGCTGATCGCGGCGGCCAACCCCAGGCCCGGATCGGCGACGCCGGTTTGCGTCGCGCCCGCCGATTCGGGATAGTCGAGTCGGGGACCGGGACAAACAGGGCAGCCAGAAGCGATAATCACGCATGCCGAAGCCGGAGAACTACGCGGAAATCAAGGAACTGGTCCAGCGCCTGTGCGCGGCGGCCGGGTTGGACCTGCTCTCCTTTCCGATCGGGGAGATCGGGCTGGAAATTCTCAAGATCCCTCTGCCCGCCGGTGATTCCGAGACCCGGCCGGTGTTTCTGGGCGCCGGCGTGCACGGCGACGAGCCGGCCGCCGTCACCGCCGTGCTGCAATTCCTGGAAGAGCGCCGCTGGGAGAATTATCCCAGGCTCCAGTTCACGATCTTTCCCTGTATCAACCCGGCCGGCTACGACCTGGGCACCCGGGAAAACGCCGACGGCGATGACATCAACCGCTCGTTCCACGGCGAGGGCACGCCCGAGTCGCGGACGATGCGTGAGGCCCTAAAAGGCGACCGCTACGATTTCTGGATCGACGCTCACGAGGATTACGCCGAGAACGGCTACTACATGTTCGCTCCCGGCGACGAGGGCTGGGCGGCGGAGGTCGTCGCGGCGGTGGGGAAGGTGGGGCCGGTCACCACCGAACCCGAGATCGACGAGATGAAAATCGTCGACGGGATCGTGCAGTTCGATGAAGACATCAGCAACCGCTTCGATGAACGCAAAGACTGGCCGCTGGCGTTCTACCTGATGAAGCATTTCACCGAGCAGGGTTGCACCCCGGAGACGCCGGGCTTGCAACCGCTGGAACTGCGGGTGGAAATGCAGCTCGCCGTTTACGACGCGGCGCTGTCGCGGCTGGCCTCCGGGGAACTTTCGACTGCGCCTCCGGGCTTGTAGCCCGGCAGGCCAGACCGGCGGGAGCGCGCTCTATTCGTCCGCCGGAGGAGTGGCCACACCGGCATCTACTCCCTCCGGAGTTGAAACCGCGTCCGGCCCGCCCGGCCCGCCCGATCCAACCGGAGTCCGCGGTCGGTCCGGCGAGGTGGGGGTGGGACTGGAAATCCGCAATTCCAGCGGGAGGAGATTCGGGGTCGCCTGATTCAGCCCGGCCACCTCCAGCACGGCCGCGACCCGGGCGCGCAGGTCCGACAGAAGCTCGTCCTCGTCGGGATGCACCTGCCCGCCAGAGGTGAATTCCAACGTCTCCCCAAGCGGCGACCGAACAACTTCTCCGGCTCCGGCTCGCAATTCGTCCACGTTGCCGTCCAACCGGCGCAGCAACACATCCACCTCGCCGGAGAACACCTTCACGAAAGTGTCTTGGGGGCCGATGGCGACCGCGAATTCGGCCGCCGGGCCCGGCACCAGCATCGCGATCTTGCCGGCGCGTACCTGGAAGAACACGCCGTCGGGGAGCTCGGGAATGGAATACAGGATCGTGCCGCCGCGCTGCTCGACCACGATCTCACGCATGACCGCGCCGGCTACCTTGAAGAACCGACTGAAATCCAGCTCGGTCCCGGCGGTCAGGAGCAATACGTGCCCGCCGCCGTTCAGGAAATAAGCCCGTGAGCCGGTCCCGGTGGTGATCCGGTCGCCCTCGATCAGTTCCAACGTACCGGTGACTTTTTCCGCCCCGGAGTCGAGTCCCCGGCCCACGAATACCTGGTCGCCGTCGGCCTGCAGCAGCACGACATCGGGACCTAATTCCGGAGTTTCGACGGTTCCGCAGGCGGCGATGAGGAGCACGAGCGACAGGACGGCGAGCCACCGTCGCGCCGGCCGAAAGCGGGCGCTAAACATCGCGGGGCATCGTTCTCATGAGACGCAGTTCGCGTTCTTCTTTTGGCGGTCGAAGGTCGTACAGTCGGCGTTCGCGGCCTCCGCCGCGCCGGACGCCCGTCCTTGCCCGGTGCTCCGCGCCGCCCTCTGATTCATACTAGTCGCGTCAACGCGCGGAAACAGGGAGATCTCAGGCATGGCGCAACGGCCCATCATCACCCGCATCGAGACCTTTGAGTTCACCATCGAGCTGCGGGGAATCGCGGTCGGCAAG
Source organism: Chloroflexota bacterium (assembly GCA_963577415.1). Lineage (GTDB taxonomy): Bacteria > Chloroflexota > UBA11872 > UBA11872 > VXNJ01 > JASLPR01. The sequence goes on along the minus strand of CAUYYU010000127.1, from coordinate 2,648 downwards.
AAGCTGCCGGGGGTACTTGTTCAGGAGGACAACGTCATCCGCCCGAAGCGCTGCGCCATCCGCATCGACACCGATCTGGGAGTCAGCGGCGAATGCGTCGGGCCGCTGGTCATGGCGGCGCGACAGATCGAACTGCTGGCGGCCCACCTGCTAGGGTCCCGGGCGCTGGCCCGGAAACCGCTGTACGACGCCATGCGGCTCTCGCTCGCGCAGCACGACGGGCCTGGGCGTCGGCCTGGTGGATATCGCTCTGTGGAACCTGGTCGGCAAGTTTTACGACGCGCCGATCTACGAGCTGCTCGGTGGCGAGCGCCGGCCGTTGCCCCCCTACGCCAGCTCCTATCCCGGCGACCGCGAGGGTGGCGGATTGCACAGCCCGGAGGCCTTCGCCGAGTTCGCCGTGCAGTGCCGGGAGCTGGGCTACCGGGGATTCAAAATCCACAGCTGCACCGAAGACGTGGACATTGACGAAGAATTAGCCACCGTGCGGGTGGTGCGGGAGGCGGTGGGGCCGGGGATGGACCTGATGATCAACCCGGCCGGCGTCTACAGCACCTTCGGCGATACGATCCGCGTGGGCCGGGCGCTGGATGAGGCGAGCTATTTCTGGTACGAAGACCCGTACCGCGACCTCGGGGGAGCGACATCCGCCCACCGGAAACTGCGCGGGCTGATTCGGACTCCGTTGCCGCAGTCGGACTTCGTCCGCGGCGTCGGGGCGCAGGTGGAGATTATGCGCTCAGGCAGCACGGATTTCGGCCGCGCCGACGCCTATCACGACGGCGGCATCACCGGAGCCCTCAAGATCGCCCGCGCCGCCGAAGGACTCGGCCTGGACGTGGAGATGCACTCCTGCAATCCCGCCCATCGCCACCTCATGACCGCCCTGCGCAACACCAACTATTACGAGATGAACCTCGTCCATCCCACCGGGGACTCGTCGGTGTTCAATCACTACCTCGGCAACTACCGGGACACGCTGGACGCGATCAACGAGAACGGCTGCGTGTTCGCGCCGGACGGCCCCGGCCTGGGCGTCGAGATCGACTGGGACTACATCCGCGAGCACCAGACCGCCGGGCAGGTTTTCGAGTCCTAAGACCGGCGCGGCCGGTTCTGTCGGATCCTCTGGTAGCTCCAAACGGCCTGCGTCCGCTGGTAGAACAAGACGGCCTGTGGCCGCGCTAGCGCTGGATCAGGTGGGCGGCGCTGGCCTTGAAGGAAGCGACGACTTCCACCCCCGGCCGCAGGCCCAGTTCCTCCGTCGATAGCCGGGTTATATAGGCGATCAGGGGAAAGCCGCAATCGATCTCGACCCGCATCTGCGATCCGTGGGGGGTGACCGCCGCGATGGCGCCGGCGATGGCGTTGCGGACGCTGGTGTTGGTCCCGGCCGACTTCGCCAGAGCCACGTCTTCCGGCCGTATGCATAGATGAACCTGTGTCCCCACCGGCATGTCGTCCACCACCTGCACCTCGTGCCGGCCGGCCCGCACGTGGGCCACGCCATCTTCCGCACTCACCACGGCGGCGGGGATTACGTTTTCCACGCCGACGAACTCCGCCACCCGGGCGTCCACCGGCTTGCCGAAGACCTCTTCGGGCGGGCCCTGCTGGGCGATCTTGCCGTCGATCAGCACGGCCAGCTCGTCGCTGATCGTGAGGGCCTCGACCCGGTCGTGGGTCACGAACAGGGTGGCGCCGGCGGTCTCGCGCAGGATGGAGGCGGTCTCACGCAGCAGCTGCTCGCGGGTGGGCACGTCGAGCGCCGAGAAGGGCTCGTCCAGCAGCAGCAGCTCGGGCTCCAGCACGAACGCGCGAGCCAGACTGGTCCGCTGGGCCTCGCCGGCCGAGAGCGTGTGCACGGCCTGATCCGCCAGCCGATCGATGCGCAAACGCTCCATCCAATCCCGCGCCCGCCGCTCCGCTTCCTTCCGGTCCACGCCCCGGATGCGCATACCGGAGAGGACGTTTTTCAGCACGGTGCCGCTCAACAACAGCGGCGCCTGGAAGACCGTGCCCATCCGCCGCCGGAGCGGTTTCAGGTCGGTTTTGCGGGTGATGTCCTGGCCGAAGAACCGCAGGCTGCCCGCGCCGGGCTTGCGCAGCAGGCCCAGCACCTGCACCAGGGTGCTCTTGCCGGAGCCGTTGGGACCCATCACGGTGAGGACGCGCCCAGGCCCCAGCCGGATGGAGGCCACGTCCAGGGCGACCTTGCCCTTGAAGCCGACCAGCAGGTCCCGGCCCTCCGCGATCGAATGGTCAGCCATTTCGCCGGAAGGCCCGCTGCTGGGAACGGGTGAGGATCATGGTCACCGCCAGGATGATCAGAACCAGCAGCACCGAGAGCGCGATGGCCACCTCGAAGCGTCCCTTGCTGACTTCGAGCACGGTGGCGGTGGTGAGCACGCGGGTGTGCCCGGCGATGTTGCCGCCAACCATCATGGAGGCGCCGACTTCCGAAATCGCGGCGCCGAATCCGGCCATCGCCACCGCCAGCAGGGCCAGCCGGACCTCCTGCATGAGCAGCAACAGCGACTGCCAGCGCGAAGCGCCCAGCGCCCTTATCTGCAGCCGCAGGGCAGGATCGATCTGTTGCATGGCGGCCACCGTGAGCGCGATCACCACCGGGAGCGCGATCACCACCT
>CAUYYU010000126.1:0-6618 GCA_963577415.1 Chloroflexota bacterium | reverse complement strand
TGATGAACGCGATCAATTTCCTCGACGGCGTCGACGGACTCGCCCCCGGTGTCGCCGCGATCGCCACCGCGGTTCTGGTAGTGCTTTCCATCCAGCTCGGCCAGCCCGTCATCGCCACCGTCGGCATCGCCCTCATCGCGGCCACGCTCGGGTTTCTCCCCTTCAACTTCTTCCGGGCCTCGATTTTCCTCGGCGACTCCGGCGCCCACCTGCTCGGGTATTCCATCGCTGTCCTCGCAATCATCGGGGGCGCCAAGATCGCCACCGCTTTGCTCGTGCTGGGCATCCCGATCCTGGACGTGGCTTGGGCGGTCATCCGCCGCTGGCGCGCCGGCGGCGCGGTCTCCCGGCGGGATACCGATCACCTCCATCACCGCCTCCTGCGCGCCGGTCTGCCCCAGCCGATAGTTGTGCTCTCCTACTACGCCGTGTCGGCCGGCTTCGGCCTGATCGCCCTTTACCTCCACAAAACTGAAAAACTGGTGGCCCTGGGAGCCGTGGCTGTGCTGATGGTCATGATTCTGCTGATCCTTGCTCGCACCGACCCCGGCCAACTGGCTCCCGGAGAACCGGCCCGGTCCGAGGTAACCGACTGATTTCTCACAAACCCCGCGGTGAGGAGTGTTAGAATCGGGGTCGCGCCAACAGGCGACACTCCCCGGAAAAGAAGGAAGAAAAGATGAAGCCAGGCATCCACCCGGAGATGGTGGACTGCACCGTCACCTGCTCGTGTGGGAATACGTTTGTGACGCTTTCCACCAGCGAGGCGATGCACGTCGATATCTGCTCGAACTGCCACCCCTACTTCACTGGCACCCAGCGCCTGGTGGACACCGCCGGTCAGGTCGAGCGGTTCAACCGGCGATTCGGGAAAAGGGCCCCTGCGCCGGAAGCTGCTGCCGAAACGCCGGCCAAAAAACCTGCCAAAGTTCCTGCCAAAGTGACCGCTGATGCACCTGCGGAAGCTCCCGCCGAAGTCGCTGCCGAAGCCACCGCCGAAGCCACTGCTGGAGCCTAACTCCGGTCAGGTCCCGGTCCGCCTGTGTGCGCCGGGACCTTTTATATTGTTGGTGACGATGCCTTGAAACTAACTGGCTAATGGCAACGACCGAACCACAGAGCCGCGAGGAACGGATTTCCTACGGCGGGCAGGCAGTCATGGAAGGCGTCATGATGCGCAGCCGCCGCCGCATGGCTGTCGCCGTGCGCCACCCGGCCGGGCACATCGTGGTCAAAGCCGAGGAAATCGTCCCCGGGCGATTCGTCCGTCTGCTCCGGCGCGCCCCCGTTCTGCGCGGCGTCGCCGTTCTCTGGGACGTTCTGGCCCTGGGGATGCGAACCCTGGCCTTCTCGGCCAACATCAGCCTGGAGGACGCCTCCGGCGAATTGCCCGCATCCAACGGACGAACCGACGACCAAGCGGCCGATCAATCAGATCAATCTTCCGAGGGCAGCGACGACCCCGGGCACGGGCAGTCGGACGAAACCGCTGAAGAGGGTGAAGGGGGCGACTGGGCGGTGTGGGGAATGCTGGCGTTCGGAGGGATATTCGGCATTGCCCTCTTTTTCGTTTTCCCGCTCCTCATCACCAGCTTCACCGATCCCATTGTTGAGTCCGACTTTCTCAGCAACCTCATCGAGGGCCTCATCCGTCTTGGCATCTTCATTGGCTACCTCTACCTGATCGGCCGTCTCGAAGACATTCGTCGCACCTTCCAGTACCACGGCGCCGAGCACATGACCGTCAACGCCCTCGAGCGCGGCCAGGAGTTGACGGTGGATAACGTGATGGGCAACAGTCTGTCCCATCCCCGCTGCGGCACCAACTTCCTCCTGGTCATCGTTGTCATGTCGGTCTTTGTGTTCGCCTTCCTGGGCCGACCGGACCTGTTGCTGCGTATCGGCTCGCGAGTCGTGCTCATTCCCCTGGTCGCCGGTGTCGCCTTCGAAATCATCAAGGTCCTCTCGACGAATCTTGACGACCCGTTCGCTCGCCTGCTCCTGCGGCCCGGCCTCTTACTGCAGCGGCTCACCACCCGCCCTCCCACCCCCGACCAGGTCGAGGTCGCCATCACCGCCATGAGTGAAGTCCTCAAAACCGAAGACGAGCACACTCTGATCTCCCCATCGCTCCAACCAGCCCTGGAGTATCGGACGTGAACCCGCGCCACACCGCCATCGTGGCTCGCTTTGAAGAGATCGGCCGCAATCTATCCGATCCCGCCGTCGCCGCCGTCCCGTCCCGCCTGGCCGAGCTAGGTCGGGAGTTTGCCGCCCTCCAGGAGCAGGCCGATCTCATCCGCGCACTCGAGTCCCTGGCTGAGGAGATTGCATCCACTCGTGAGTTGGCCGGCGACGAATCCGATCCCGAGATGAGCGAGCTTGCAGGGGGGGAACTACCGGAACTGGAAGAACGCCGCGACTCCCTGGGACAGCGCCTGCGCCGGCTACTCCTGCCAAAGGACCCCCACGACGACCGCAACGTCATTCTCGAAGTCCGCGCCGGCGCCGGGGGAGACGAGGCTGCCCTGTTCGCCGGTGACCTTGTCCGGATGTACACGCGCTTCGCCGACCGCCGCGGCTGGAAGGTCGAAACCCTCGGTGGCGCCCCGACCGACATGGGCGGATTCAAAGAGGCCGTCCTCGAAGTCCGAGGTAAAGGCGCTTTCAGCCGCCTCAAGTATGAGAGCGGCGTCCATCGGGTCCAGCGGGTGCCGACCACCGAATCCTCGGGTCGCCTTCATACCTCCGCCGCCTCCGTCGTCGTCCTTCCCGAGGCCGAGAAAATCGACGTCAAGATCGCCGAAGACGAAATCCGCATCGACGTATACCGGTCCTCGGGGCACGGTGGCCAGAGCGTCAACACCACCGACTCCGCCGTCCGCATCACCCACCTCGAAAGTGGCATCGTGGTCACCATCCAGGACGAAAAGTCTCAACACAAGAACCGCGCCAAGGCCATGACGATCCTCCGGGCTCGCCTGCTCGATGTAGAACGCCAGAAGCAGGATGCTGAGCGTGGCGATGCTCGACGCAGCCAGATCGGTGGCGGTGACCGCAGCGCCAAGATGCGTACCTATAACTTTGCCCAGGACCGCATCACCGACCATCGCATCAAGAAATCCATCCACGGCATCGAAAGCTTTCTCGATGGCGCTATCGACGAAATGATTGACGCCCTTATCGAGGCCGACGAGGCCGAGAAGCTTGTCACCGCCGAGTTCTAGCCGGACTCACGCAACGCCACAACTGGTGCGGCAGATAAAAGTGCGGGATGAACGGCCATCGCCACTTCGGGCCGTGTGGGTAAAAGCGAGGGGCGCGCTGGCGGACGCCAAAAACAGCTCTGCTGCCCTGGACGCCGACCTGCTTCTGGCCCATGCGCTGGGGGTGAACCGGGAGTACCTCCATGCCCACCCCGAGCGACTGCTCACCAACGGCGAACAACTCACCTTTGATGAATATGTGCGGCGCCGCGTTGGTCGAGAGCCGCTTGCCTACATAACCGGCAAGCGCGAGTTTTACGGATTGGACCTCCAGATCGACCGCCGCGTCCTGGTGCCCCGTCCCGCCACCGAGTGCCTGGTTGATCACGCCCTCGCCTGGTGGCGCACCGAAGCCGTTCCGGCAAGCCCCGTCACCGAACCGGCGCTGATCGTCGAGGCCGGCACCGGCTCCGGCGCCATCGCGCTGGCCCTCGCCGCCAAACTGCCCGACGCGACTGTCGTCGCCGGCGAGCGTCTAGCCGCCGCCGCCCGGGTTGCCGCCGAAAATTCGCGCCGCCTGAATCTGCGCCACCGCGTCCACGTCGTCGTCGCCGATCTACAGCCTCCCACCGGCCCTATCCCCCTCCTGGTGGTCGCCAATCTTCCCTACGTCCCGTCGGCCGAAATCGATCGCCTCGAGCCCGATATCCGCGACCACGAACCGCGCACCGCCCTTGACGGCGGGCCCGACGGATTCGACATTTGCAGACGCTTCCTGAGTCAGGTTCGCGTGCAGGTGGGCGGCGCGGTTTTCATTGAAATTGGCCACGACCAGGCGGAGTTGGTGCGCCATGCCGCCGCCACTCGGAGCGCCCGACTCAAAGTCGATATCACTCCCGACCTGGAAGGTTTCGATCGGGTCGCCCTGATCAGCGGCTGGTGACGTACAGCGTGTTTCTCCTTCTGGCTCGTCCCAATCTGCTTTCGTGATTAGCCTCTACCCGCGTTCGCTGGTAGAACGAGAGAGCTTGTGGCCCGCCTGTGGCCTGCCTGTGGCCGCTTATAATTTGGTGAGAACCAGTTGCCATCGCGGTGCCGTGCTTATCACCTGAAATTGGGCGAGAGACTCTTTGGCCGAAACAACCCGGAAGGGGAATCTATTCGTAATCACCGGCACGTCCGGCAGCGGGAAGGACGCGATCATTCGCATTCTCCAGGGCCGCGACCTGTCCTTCCACAAGGTCAGGACCGCTGTCACCCGGGAGCCCCGCGCCGGTGAGCAGCATGAACGTGAGCACTTCTTCATCTCCGACGACGAATTCCTTGAATGGCGAAGGGCCGGAAAATTCCTTGAATGGGCCGAGGTCTACGGCAATCGCTATGGCACTCCCCGCGCCGAGGTCGAACCGTTCCTGGCGCGGGGTGAGGACGTGCTCCTGCGGGTCGACGTGCAGGGCGCTCGCACCGTCGCGGACCTGATTCCCGACGCGGTCGTGATCTTCATCGCCCCGCCGTCCTCCGACGAAGGTTTCCGACGCCTCGCCGGTCGTGATACTGAAGAAGAGATTGATATTGAACGCCGTCTCGCCGCCTTCGAGGAAGAGATGGCCTTCGGGCGCACTGGTGCGCATATGGTCGTCAACCAAACCAACCAGCAGGAAGCCGCCGCCGACGAGGTCGCCGCCATCATGGCCGCCCACGGCGCGGCCCATCTTGATCCCGCATGAGCACCGAGCCCGAGACCCCGATCCAGTCGCCGATCGCCGGCCCGGCGCCCTTCGCCGAGGTCGCCGTCGGAGCCGCTGAGGTCCGCGGCGCGCGCACCTTCCATTACGCCGTCCCGCCAGCGCTCGACGCCCGCCTTGTGCCCGGCCAGCTGGTCCTGGTTGAATTCGGCAAGCGTCACCTGCACGGAGTCGTCATGACCCGCAGCGACCAGTGCCCGGTCGCCGATCCCAAGCCCATCCTCGACATCATCTGGGACACGCCTTTCCTCGATCACCGGCGGCTTGAATTCGCGCGCTGGCTCGCCGGGCGCTTCGGCGCTTCCATGGCTGAGGCGGTCGAGAATCTGCTCCCGGCCAACATCGCCCGTTACATCACCCTCTACTACGTGCCCCGCGACGGCACGCCGGCGGCTGCCGCCGCCGCCCTCACCGCCGCCGAGCGCCGGGCGCTCGATCGCCTTCGGGCCGATGGCCCCATGTCAACCGCAGAAATCGCCGCGGCCATCGGCAAGACCGTGGCGGTGAAGGGGCTCCCCCGCATGGTGAACGAAGGTTGGCTGCGGCGCTGGACCGAATTGGAGCTGCCGGCCGGCGGCACGGTCTGCGCGAGCCTGCTCCTCGCAACCCGGGAGGTTGACCGGGTTATCGTCGAACTGTTCCGGGCGCCGAAACAACGGGCCCTGCTGCGGGCGCTGGCGAATCTCGTCGGGCCTGTGCCGGTCAAGGAGCTACTCACCCTCGCCGGAGCCGGCCACTCCTCCCTCAAGGCGCTCCAGCGCGCCGGGCACGTACGTATCGAACACATCTACCGAATTCCGGAACCACCCCCCGCCACCCCGTCCACCGCCGGTCTGCGCGAGGCGGGCAGCGCCGACTGGCGTTCCCTGGAAACTTTTCTCGATCGCGATGGTCACGGAGTTTGCGTTTTGCTCGGCGACCCGACCCGGCGCATCCCCAGCTACGTGCAGGCCATTGAGAAGACCCTCGCCGCCCGGCGTCAGGCCCTGGTGCTGGCGCCCACCGAGCGTGAGGCTAGAGCTCTCTACGAGCAGATCGTCGCCACCCTCAGCGGGCAGGTCGCGTTCAGCGGAGACGCCCGCACCCCCGGGAGCCGGGTTGGCCTCTGGCGCGCCGCCCGCGCCGGGGAGATTGACGTCTACGTCGGCCCCCGATCCGCCGTTTACGCGCCCCTCACCCGTCTCGGTCTCGTCATCGTCGATCGCGAGGAAGACCGTTCCTATAAAGAAGCCGCCGGTGGCCGCGTCCAGGCCCGCGACGCCGCTATCGAGCTTGGCCGCGCCCACCTCTGCCCCGTCGTGCTCGGCACCGCCACTCCCGCGGTCGAGACCTTTTACAACGTGGAATCCGAGCGCTACCGCTTCATCCTGATGCAGAGCGACGATCTCCTTCGTCAGACACGCTTGAAGGTAGGTCGCGGCTGGGGCGCCCTCGGACCGGCCGGCACCGTCGGCACGGTGGACATGCGCACCGCGCCGGTCATGGGCCATGGAGGCATGCTCTCCGAAGAGTTCTTTACTGGGCTCAAAGAAGCCCTTGCACAAGGCGGCAAGGCCGTCCTGCTTGTCAATCGCCGCGGATCAGCCTCCATGACCATCTGCCGGGAGTGCGGCTATGTTTTCACCTGCCCTGACTGCGACAACCGCCTCGTGCAGCACCGTTCCATC
>CAUYYU010000125.1:0-6620 GCA_963577415.1 Chloroflexota bacterium | reverse complement strand
ATGCTTGCGGCGATGGTGGTGAACTTCTGGCTGCCGGACGCCAGGCTGCGAGACAGTTGGGACGAGCCACCCGGTGATTGACCGCGCAACGGCGGCGTCGAATTCGGTAATATTCTCCGCCGGTATTAATTCGCCGGGCAGAGCACCGGTCACACACGCGGAGGAATAACGATTGAAGCAGAGAACATGAGCGACTGGGCGGTAATCCTGGGGGCGTCCAGCGGATTCGGCGCCGCCACCGCGCGCCAGCTCGCCGCTGACGGAATCAACGTGTTCGGCGTCCACCTGGACCGTCGGGGCACGATGCCGCTGGTCGACACGGTCATCTCGGATATTGAAGCCACCGGACAGAAGGCGCATTTTTTTAACAGCAACGCGGCCCAGGATGATGCCCGGGCCGAGGTAGTCGAAGAGATCGGTAAGACGCTCCAGACGGACGGCGGGCGCGTGACGGTTCTGCTGCACTCGTTGGCGTTCGGGAATTTGCTTCCCTACCTGCCCGACGAGGACCACGCGGCGATCTCCACGGCGCAGATGGATATGACCTTCAACGTCATGGCCCACAGCCTGGTTTACTGGTCGCGAGACCTGGTCGAAGCTGGCTTGATGGGGGAGGGCGGGCGCATATTCGCCATGACCAGTGCCGGCAATCAACGAATCTGGCCGCACTACGGCGCGATCTCGGCGGTGAAATCCACCCTGGACACCCATGTCCGGCGGCTGGCCTTCGAGCTGGCCCCGCGCGGGATCACCGTGAACTCCATCCGCGCCGGCGTCACCGATACCCCGGCCCTTCGCCGTATTCCCGGCAACGAGGAGCTGATTGCGCACGCCAGCCGGGTCAATCCCAGCGGACGCCTGACAAAACCGGAAGACGTGGCCGCGGCGATCTCGGCCCTGGTCGACCCGCGGACCTACTGGATCACCGGCAATGTGATCGGCACCGACGGGGGAGAAGACCTCGTTGGATGATCGCGCGGGCAGCTCTCAGGTTGAGTATCTGATCTTCCGATAATCGACTTATGGGCAGGGCACCCATCCCAGGTGGGTCGCTCGCAATGCAGGGAATTGCAGATCCTCTATGGGCAGGAGGCTCGACTATGGAGATTCACGCCAGCTCGACTTTTGAGTCGTTGACCGTGCGGATCATGCAAACGGACGAGAACGGCAGCATATCTGTCGTTGAACGGGTTATACGTTCAATGGTCTTGCAGGGGACCGTGTTGCTGGACCCGGACCGGGGACAGAGCATGCCGCCGCTCTCGCAGCCACCGCCAGCCGGTGGCGCGGCGGCGGTCCAGTCTCTCTATCCCGGTCTCGATCCCTCCCAGACTCCCGACGCGGTGGCCTGCCGGGTACTGGATTTCATTCGTGCGCTCGCCGGCAGCGACCCGGAACGGCTAGAAATGATGATGGAGGCCGCCGAGCAGGCCTTCGCCGAAGCCGAGGAGATTTTCGGCGGGACCCTGCCCGACATCAGCTATACGACGATGGAATTGATTCGAACGGGGCTCACGGACATGCGTGCCGAGTTCCGCGGCAAGCCTCAGTCCGAGGAATCTCCGGTCGCGGCCTCGCTGGAACTGATCTATGTGGAACAGCAGACAAGCTTTTCGCAGTACACCGCGCAGGGTGTCATCGCCTGACGGCGGCAGGCTGGGAGCTTACGGGAGCCGGCGGCGGTCGGGCGCTGAGCCGGCCTTTGCCGGGCGCGCTGGCCCGGACGTTTAACGAGCGCAAAGAGCTTCGGCCAGGTCGGGGCCGCGACGCGGGTTAGTAGGTCTCGGCCATCTCAATCAGACCATCGATATCCAAGATCTAGATTCGCTTACGCCCTATGAAAATCAGACCGCGCGACTTCAGGTCGTTCAAAGCCTAGGTGGCGGTTTCGCGTGAGGTCCCGACAGAGGAGGAAGACACGATCAGCCTCGATCCGACCACGGCGCGTACAGATTCGGCGGCACGCTCCTGGCGGCGGCCAGGCGCGCGTCGGCCGTGTCCGTTGCTATCTGCGCTTTCAGGGCCTCAACGCCCTCAAAGCGGCATTCCGGCCGCAGGAATTCCTCGAAATATACGCGAACCCGCTCGCCGTAGATATCTCCGTCGAAATCAAGTAGATGCGCTTCGAGAAGTCGCTTATTTTCGCCAAACGTCGGGCGGACTCCAAGGTTGATCACCGCCGGTCGCAGCTCCGTTGAGTCCCCGGTCCTCAGAAGCGCCCGGCCGGAGTACACGCCGTTAGCGGGAAGCGACAGGTCTTCGTCAATCTCCAGATTCGCCGTCGGAAATCCGAGTTCACGCCCCCGCCGATCCCCTCGGGCAACTTGGCCGGCGTAGCTGGGCAGCCGTCCCAGCGCCTCCGTGGCCCGCTCGATGTCAGGAAGATTGAGGAGATCGCGAACCATGATGCTGCTGACTCGCTGTCCAATCACGACCGGCTTCACCACCTTCAACTCAAATTTGCTTCGCTTACCTATGACCCGCATCTCCTCGACCCCCGCGTGCCGGCCGCGACCCATCCGGCCCTCCCTCCCGGTAACGAGCACCGACATTCCCAGTGTGTTCCTCAGTCCGCGCAGGAAGTCATCGGCGGTCTGACGGGAGAACTGGTCGTTGAAAGGAACTACCCGAATGAAGTCAGGCTCCTCTCCGCCGATCAGATCAAGGCGGTCTTCAAGAGAGGTGAGGAGGCGAATTTCGACATCCGGTCGCAGGATCGTGAGCGGGTGCGGCCAGAACGTAAGGACGACACTCGATCCACCAAACTTCCGGGCCGCCGCCACGGTCGCACGAATGAGTTCGCGATGGCCGACGTGGACCCCGTCGAATTTTCCGATTGTGACCGCGGTCGGGCCCTTGAGTTCTAGATCCTCATTCTCGGCGACTAGAACGGTCAACTCGCGCCCGCAACCTGGCCCGCCATCACCACGCGGGGACGGAGAAGCTCTCCCAAATTCGAGCTGCCTATCCCCAGAAAGGCGCCGTCGCCTCCGTAAATCCGAATGTCTTCGGCTACTGTCGCGCACGCCACGGGGTTGCCGTTCACAAAGCGCCGCTGACTTTCCGCTCCAAGTACCGTTCCGGGTAGTGTCAACGCCGCCTCGTCCGGGGGGTAGGCGATCGCGCGGTAGTAATCCCGCTCGATCGCATGCACGGCATCGTCCAGCGGGATGGCATTGCGCGCCGAAAATGGACCCACCGCCGTGCGCTTCAGCCCGGCCAGGCAGCCGAACGTGCCGAGGCGCTCGCCGAGATCCCGGGCAAGGCTGCGGATGTAGGTGCCTGAGCCGCAGCTAACGTCGATGGCCACCACCAGCCGTCCGCCATTTCCATGATCGTCCCGCAGGTGGCTCATTCCGGCTGCGGAGAGATCATCGCCATTCCACCAATCCACATCGCACAATTCCAGCGAATGGATATGTACCTCGCGCTCCGGCAAATCCGGCGGCCGGCCGCCGCGAGCCAGATCGTAAGCACGCCGTCCCTCAACCTTGATAGCCGAGTAGGCCGGCGGGCGCTGCGACTGGCGGCCGACCATCGCCGCCAGCGCCGACCTGAACGCGGCGATCCCAGGCACCTGCCTGGACCGGGCCGTCAGCCGCCCTTCAAGGTCCTGGGTGTCGGTGGCGACCCCAAACATCACAACCGCCAGGTATCGCTTGGGTTGACTGTGCAAAAAGTCGATCATCCGGGTCGCACCACCAACCGCGATGGGGAGCACGCCATCCGCCAGCGGATCGAGCGTACCCGCATGCCCAACCCGGCCGAACTTTCCAGCGCGCTTAATCGCCGCCACGACGCGGGCCGAGGTCAGGTGGCGCGGTTTCAGCACGTTCAGGAAAAAGTCCGGAGAGTGCGACTCGATAGGCGTTCAGGTTCCCTCGGGCTCAGGCTCATCTGCGGGTCGATCTACGAGATCCAGTCTCTGAATCATGTCTATGACCGCCATGCCCTCGTGATACTTCGTGTCGAATTCAAACCTGAGCTCCGGCGTGAGACGGGTGCCGAGCGTTTGACCGAGCTCATGACGGATGTAGCCGCCGGCCCGGTCCAGCGCCTCGCGGGTCTCCCGAATGTCCTCCTCGTCACCGTAAACGGTGTAGTAGACCCGGGCGAACGAAAGATCGGGGCTGACTTCCGTGCGAGTAATCGTCAGAAATCCAAGGCGTGGATCCTTCACTTTACGATGAAGGATCGTACCGAGCTCGCGCTCGATCTGGGCGGTAAGGCGCTCGGCGCGGCGATTCATAGCTATAGCCCGTCTGCCGGCACAGGCCGATCAGCTTCCGGGAAGGCTCTCTTCTTCGTGATGAGCCTCGACAATATCGCCTTCCTCAACCTTGGGCCTGACGGTGATCCCGAGCCCGCACTCGTACCCGGCCGTGACCTCGTTAACCACATCCTCGAAGCGCCGCAACGTATCCACCCGGCCTGTGGCGATGGTTTCGTCGCCACGTATCACCCGAATGGTCGCTCCCCGATTTATGCGGCCCTCCGTGACCAACCCTCCGATGATCTTGAGCGCACGCTCAGAGCGAAACACGCCACGGATTTCAAGACGGCCGTCAATGACCTCCTTGATTACAGGTTTAATCTTGCCCTGGAGGGTAGCGTCGACATCGTCGATAAGATCGTAAATGATCTGGTAAATACGTATTTCCACACCGTTCTGGTCGGCCAGCCCGCGGGCCGCTGAACTGGCTTTTACGTTAAACGCCACCACGACACCTTTGGCCGCGGTGACCAGGTTGACGTCATTCTCGGTTATCGCGCCCACTCCCGAGTAGACGATGTTTGGCTTGACCAGCTCGTAGCCAAGCGCCTGCACCGCCTGCACCACCGCCTCCACCGAACCGTCCGTATCAGCCTTGACCACAAGGTTCAGCTGCTGGATCGCCCCATGCGTGAGCTGACGGGCGAGATCCTCCAACCCCAGGCGCTCCGCTACCGTGGACTCATCGCGGGACGCCCGCAGGCGACGCGCCTCGGCGATCTGGCGAGCCTGCTTTTCGTCGCCCAGAACGGCCAGCTGGTCACCCGGGCGCGGCATTGCGCTGAGTCCGGCAACCTCCACCGGTCTGCCCGCGGCCGCCAGTTTGATCCGGTTGCCATCGGCATCCACCAGACTGCGAGCCTTGCCGCTCTGTAGCCCCACCGCAAACGCATCCCCCACTCGTAACTCGCCCGCGCTCACGAGCACCGTCGCCACCGGCCCGATGCTGCGGTCCAGGCGCGTCTCGATAACTGCCGCCCGCGCCGGACCCGTCAGGCGGGCGATGGGCGGGTCGATCTGCATCGTAAGGTGAATCATCTCCAACAGGTCGTCCACGCCGTCGCCCTTCAAGGCCGAGATCTCAACCGAAACCACATCCCCACCCATCGACTCGACCAGCAACTCCGCGTCAGCAAGTTCACTGAGCACCCGCTGGGGATTGGCCCCCGGTAAATCGGCTTTGTTCACCGCCACGATTAAGGGCACCCCGGCGGACCTGGCATGAGCGATCGCCTCACGTGTCTGCGGCATGACTCCATCATCGGCCGCCACCACCAGGACCACGATATCCGTCACCTGCGCTCCCCGGGCCCGCATGGCCGTGAACGCCTCGTGACCCGGTGTATCGATGAACGTTATCGGGCTACCTTCCACTTCCACCTGATATGCGCCGATCCCCTGCGTGATTCCACCCGCCTCGCTGGCGACGACATTGCTCTTCCGAATGGCGTCCAGGAGCGTGGTTTTGCCGTGGTCCACGTGCCCCATCACCGTTACCACCGGCCCCCTTTCGCCCATCTCCCCCTCAACATCCGGGATATCGCTGACCTCGTCCTCGGGGGCGGCTTCCGGCTCCTCCTCGAGCAGCTCCGCCTCTATCTCCATGTCTGCCAACATCAGCGCCGCCGTCTCGAAATCAAGCGTCGCGTTGACGTTGGTGACAATGCCGCGGTTGAAGAGCGCACCCACCAATTCGACGCCGGTCATGTTGATCAGCTCGGCCAGTTCGCTGACATTGATGGAGTCGGAGATCGTGACCTTGTCCGGGCGCTCAACGATGACTTCTACCGGTGTGGTCTCAGCCTCGGCCGTTGCCGTGACCGGTCGTTTGCGATTTACCGGGCGGGCGGGTCGATATGGTTTTCGTCTACGTCGTGCGGCCAATCTCTCCTACTTCACGAGTTGATACGGTCCGAGGGCCCGCCGGATTCATGGCGGCCCGTCAAGCTTACTGTGTTCGTCGCGGATTTCGATCAGGCGATCACGTAATAGCGCGCCACCCTTTAGTCTCAATGATCGAGCAAAGGCACCCCCAGCGACCGCTTGATCCCAGCAATCGTCCGTTCCGCATACATAGGCTCCGCGCCCGTGCATATGCCCGGCGGGATCCAGCGCAAGCTCCCCAGCGGGGCACCGCACCACCCTGATCAGTTTATCCTTTTCCAGCTTGAGCCCGCACACGACGCAAGTGCGCCGTGGAACGTGCCGGCTGCCGGTAGAGCCGATTTTCTATTCGCCGTCCTCGGCCTGAACCGCCGCCGGCTCCGGCTCGGCCGCCGCAGCCGCCTCGATGGCGCCGATAATGTCCGCCTTGCGGCGCAGCCCGGACAGCGAAATCATTGTTTCG
>CAUYYU010000124.1:0-6625 GCA_963577415.1 Chloroflexota bacterium | reverse complement strand
ATCGAAGTCCCCGTCCCGATCCGACGTGAACACTATCCGCCTCCCGTCCGGCGACCAGTCCGGCGAGAGGTCTCCAGAGTCGTTGTCCGTGAGCCGGTTGAAGACGCCGTTCGCGTCCAGCACGATCACCTCCGGCAGCATCGATTGCGTTCTCGAGTGGTAGAGAATTCTGGCGCCATCCGGCGACACCTTCGGAAACGCGTCAATTCCGGCCAGCGTGGTCAGCTTCCCCACCCGCGCGTCTTCCAGCGAAAGCAGATACAAATTGTCGTATTCACCTCTGCTCGACATGAACACGATCGATCCGCCCGGCCCCGCCGGCTCCACGAACTCCCCTCCGGTTGACTGCAGCGCAGGCGTGTTCGCCGGCTCCCTCGGGGCCGCCGGAACAACCGACCGAGGTGTATTTCGCGCCACCGCTCCGCCAACCGCCTGCGTGCTTTCCGTCCCACCGCAACCGGTCAGCAGCAGACCCAGCCCCAGCGCCATCAGCGCATATCTCGCTATTAGACGAGGCTCGATTCCGGGTGCCTCCGCATTTCTTCTGTGAACGCGACTACCGATTTTTCCTCAATAAACAGTGCAGTCTAGACCGCGTTCCATTCCAGCATGGGGACCGCGTCCATCCTGTGATCGCCGCCCGCGTAAGCCTGTCCTCATCTTCGATCTCGCTCTCGCAACCACTACCTTTTGACGTTGGGGCGCCGAACCAAATATCCTCGTCAGGTTCGCAACTGAAACTGAAACCTCACACTTGCCCCTCCCTACCCCACCCTGTCCTCTTACGCCTCAATGGAGACTTGACTCTATGGTAATCGCCACCAACCTCGGCTTCCCGCGCATCGGACCTCGACGCGAACTCAAGCGCGCCCTAGAACGCTACTGGTCCGGCAAGATCGCCGAGGCCGAACTCCTGGATCGGGCCGCGGCCATCCGACATGACAACTGGAAATTTCAGGCCGAGTCCAACATCTCCGCCATCCCGTCCAACGATTTCTCCCTTTACGACCAGATACTCGACACCATCGCCATGGTCGGCACCATCCCCGCGCGCTACGGCTGGTCCGGCGACACCGTCGATCTCCGCACCTACTTCGCCATGGCCCGCGGCCTGCAGGAAGGCGCCACCGACCTCCCCGCCATGGAGATGACCAAGTGGTTCGACACCAACTATCACTACATCGTCCCCGAGATCGACTCCGACCAGCAATTTCAACTCGCCTCCACCAAACCCATCGATGAATTTCTCGAAGCCAAAGCTCAGGGAGTCCACACCCGCCCCGTACTCATCGGACCCGTCACCTTCCTCCATCTAGCCAAATCCCGGGACGACGATTTCAGCCCGCTGACCCTGCTCGACCGCCTCCTTCCCGTTTACGCCGAAATACTCCAACGGCTCGAAGCCGCCGGTGTCGATTGGGTGCAAATCGACGAACCCTGTCTGGTCCTCGATCTCGACGACGACACTCGCGCCGCCTTCGCCACCGCCTACGAATCCCTCGCTGGCGCCTCCGGGCTCAAGCTCCTCCTCACCACCTACTTCGGCGATCTTCGCGAGAACCTCCAGCCCGCCCTCGCCCTGCCGGTCGACGGGCTACATATCGACCTCGTCCGCGCCCCCGATCAGCTCTCCGCCGTCCTGGCTGGCATTCCCGATCGCTTCGTGCTGTCGTTGGGCCTCGTCGACGGCCGCAACGTCTGGAAAACCGACCTCCGCGCTGTTCTCGACCGCGCCCGGCCCGCCGTCGATCAGCTCGGTACCGACCGAGTTCTGGTCGCGCCATCTTGCTCCCTCCTGCACTCCCCGGACGATCTCGAAATCGAGACCGACCTACAAGACGAACTCCGCCAGTGGCTCGCCTTCGCCCGCCAGAAGGTCCACGAGATCGTCGTCCTCACCCGCGCCCTCAACGAAAATTCTGATGCGACTGCCGCCGAAATCGCCGGCAGCGACGCCGCCGTCGAAAGTCGCAAAACCTCCGACCTCATCCACAGCCGCACCGTCGCCTCCCGCACCGCCGCCATCACCGAATCCATGCTGCGCCGCGCCACCAGCTACGACGACCGCCGCGTCATCCAGCGCGAACACATCAGCCTGCCTCCCCTCCCCACCACCACCATCGGTTCCTTCCCCCAGACCCGCGAAGTCCGCTCCGCCCGCGCCGCCTTCAAACGCGGAAAGTCCACCCGGGAGGAGTACGACAGCTTCATCCGCGGAGCCATCGAGGACTCCATTCGCTGGCAGGAGAACATCGGCCTCGATGTCCTGGTGCATGGCGAATTTGAACGCACCGACATGGTCGAATATTTCGGCCAGCAGCTCAACGGCTTTGCCTTCACCCGCCACGCCTGGGTCCAGAGCTACGGTTCCCGCTGCGTGCGCCCTCCCATAATTTACGGAGATGTCAGCCGCGAAGATCCCATGACCGTCGCCTGGACGAAGTACGCCCAGTCCCTCACCGAAAAGCCCGTCAAGGGCATGCTCACCGGCCCCGTCACTATTCTCCAGTGGTCTTTCGTCCGCGACGACCAACCCCGCTCCGACACCTGCCGCCAGATCGCCATCGCCATTCGTGATGAGGTGCGCGATCTCGAGTCCGCCGGCATCAAGATCATTCAGATCGACGAAGCCGCCCTGCGCGAAGGCCTTCCCCTGCGCCGCACCGACTGGGACGAATACCTGGCCTGGTCCGTCGCTTGCTTCCGTCTCGCCTCCTCCGGCGTCGCCGACCAAACCCAGCTCCACACCCACATGTGCTACTCCGAGTTCAACGACATCATCCACGCCATCGCCGACATGGACGCCGACGTGATCTCCATCGAAAGCTCCCGCTCCAAAATGGAACTACTGGGCGCCTTCGCCGCCTACGATTACCCGGCCGAGATCGGCCCCGGCGTCTACGACATCCACTCCCCCCGCGTCCCCGGCGAGCAGGAGATGGAAGAACTCCTCGCCCGCGCCCTGGACGTCTTCTCCAGCGATCAGCTCTGGGTCAATCCCGACTGCGGGCTCAAAACCCGTAACTGGGAAGAAGTCCGGCCCGCCGTCGAGCACATGGTCTCCGCCGCCCGTAGCGTTCGCGAAAAGCTCGCCGCCGCTCAACCCTCCGGATAAGGTGGGCCCCCGGCTCCGCTAACCCGGCTTACTTAACGCCTGATCCGCAGCAGCGGCTCCGTCGGATCCTCCCCGGTCACGTCGCCCCCACGATCGCTCGGGCTGTAAAACCCGTCGCGCTCGACGATGACGCCAGATACGATTTTTTCCAGACGCTCCTTACCGATCTTGAGAGCGCCATCGACGCCGGCGACGTCGAATCTCTCCTGCAAACGGTCTACGAATTCCAGGTCCGCGCCTACACTTCCGGCCCCGACGCCCGCCATCCCTTCATCTACGACGACTCTCCTTGGGCGCCTCTCCGCAAGCCCCTGTCCGAGTCCCGCATCGGCCTCTTCACCACCGGAGGCATCTTCATCTAAGGCCACGATCCCCTCGGCGAACCTAGCACCTCCCAGGCCGAAGCCACCGCCCGGGTCGATGACTTTCTTCGCAGCCCCCTACCGAATCGCCCCACCCGCCCGCGACTGAAGAGTTTCCTTCCTCCTTAGCCGGCCGTAGCCACCACCACCTCGTATAGACCACCAGTAAACATCCCCGTCACGTACATCTCCCCCGCCTCATCCTCCCCGAACGAGCTGATCCCAATCTCCGCCTTGCCCACTATCCCGCTCAGCCATCCGCCCCGGCCGTCCGGAATCAGCCCCCAGATAATCCCGCTGCACCAGTCCGCGTACAGGTACACCCCGGTCAGTTCCGGCCGTTCCTGGCCCCGGTACACGAACCCGCCCGTGATCGAGCAGCCCTGGTCGTGCCCGTACTCCGCCACCGGCTCTTCCAAACCCGTCCGGTCGCACTCGCCTCGTCCAAAACATTCGCTGCCCTCCAGCGTGTTCCAGCCAAAATTCAGCGCCGGCCCGTCCAGTTGCGCCCGCGAAACGAAATGCACCTCCTCCAACCGATTCTGACCCACGTCTGCGATGTACAGATCGCCCGTCTCCCGGTCGAACGTGAATCTCCACGGATTCCGCAGCCCGTAGGCCCATATCTCATCCCGCGCCGCCGGATCGCCCACGAACGGATTCCCCGGCGGAATCGCCAGCACATCCGGATTGCTCACGTCGAATCGCAACATCTTCCCCAGCAGCGTATCCAGATTTTGTCCGTTGCCCTTCGGGTCGTTGGCGCTCCCGCCGTCGCCCGCACCCACGTATAAATACCCGTCTGGACCGAACGCGATCTGCCCGCCGTTGTGATTCCGAAACGGTTGGTCGATTCGCAAAAGCACCAACCCCGACTCCCCGTCAGCCTGATTCTCCCCCGCCCGATACCGCGCGATTACCGTATCGCCGTTGCGATCCGTGTAGTTCACGTAAAACACACCGTTAACCTCGAATTCCGGGTGGAATGCCATACTCAGCAGCCCTTGCTCCTGGCCGGAATCGCCCACCACGTCCCTGATGTCTAGGAACGGCTCCGGCAGTTCCACACCGAACTGCACGATCCACACCCGTCCCGGCTTCTCCACCACGAACAGACGGCCCGTCCCATCCCCCGCGTTCGTGACCTGCACCGAATCGTCATATCCAGACACGATCAGCACTACGTCCACCCCGGGCGGCGCACTTACCGCGACCTCCGTCTCAGTGTCCGGATCGTCAGCAGAAACGGTCGGGGACGCCTTCTCCTCCGGTTCCTCCGCCGCAACCTCTGTCGAGCGCGGACGCGCAGGCGCGGCCGTCGGCTCTTTCCCAACCACCTCCTCCTCCATCTCCGGGCCCACCACCTCCCCAACGGAAAGGGGCGGAGATCCAACTACCTCCGGAACAGAAACGGTCTGTGACCCCACGCACCCGCCCAGAACGCTGGCCCCCAGCGTCACCGCCAGCACCAGTCCAGCCAGACGCAATCCCCACACCACTACCGCCCCACCGCCACTCCCGCCACCTTCAGCCTCAGCCGGTACACCCCTGTCTGCGCCGTGCAGAACATCGTCTTCCAGTCCGCGCCACCACAAGCCAGATTCGCCGCGTGTTCCCATTGGCGCTGCCGCTGGGATACCTGAATGTCGACACCACCGGCCCTCCCGGTTCCTAGTCCCACCGCACGATCCGGCCGTTCGGGATATCGCTGAACAGCAGGTGATCTCCCCGCCGGACCGGTCCTTCCGTGAATATGAAACCGCCGGCTATCTGGTCGATCCGCGCGTCATCGGAGATCAGGCCCGCCAGTCTCGCATCCAGCACTTCGATCATCGGGTCCATCGCGCCTCCCGTGATTCCATCTCAGGCCGAGCCGCAATGTTACCCGCCCGCTCTGCGGGTCTCGTCTACCCGGTCACCGCCCGGGCCACGAAATCGATTTACAGCGCCGCCACCTCATCCACGTTCGTCACCCACCCCCGCGCATTCGGGATGAACAGGCCGTACTCGTCATACCGCACCGAGCCCCTCGCCGTCCCCTCAATCCGGTCCGCCACCACCACCGTCACCGTATCCTCAAACGTAATCGCCGCCGCGATCCCCTTCACCGTCAGATTCCCCATGATTTGAAAATCCATCGTGTCGCCGACCGCCAGCAAGTACGGCAATCCCACCAGCTCGATCGGACCGAATTCCACAAACTCGTACTGTTCCTGTCCCGATTCCAGGATCATCGACTGGATCGTGCGATCGCGCATACCGCGGTCGGTCTCCAGCGTCCGCACGTTCACCCGGATTTGTCCCAGCCGCGACGCCGCCGGATCGCCGAAATCGATCAGGATATCCCCGGCCACCTGATCCGTCGCCCCGATCACCTGATTCGCCACCTCATCCAGGAATGCTCCTAGCAGAAACCGCACCTCGGATTCCTCCGGCACGATCCGATACAGCATTGAAGATGCCGCCGCCGAGACCGCAACTTACGCAATGGTAAGTGTTGGCGACACCGCCGGAGACTCTGCCTGAGAAACTAAGGTCGACGCTGATATCGGCACGCTGGCCTCTCCCGAACCGCCCAAGAACCACACATACCCCACCAGCGCCGCCAATATTACGAGAGCCACCGCCACCACCGCTCCCGCAAGCATTCCGATTTCCCTCAAGTCGATTTCCTCATCAGTAAAAAAACCGGCGCCCCCGGGCCGCGCCGCCACCCCTCGCCTTCCCGAGAAGGCGAGATTGCCCCTCGGGCTACACGCAGCCTCGCCACGATCTTAGTAATCAACAACCCCTGCCGGCCGGCCGCCTCCCTGATCAGTGCACGTCGTAGGCGAATCGCGCCCTCGGCGAGTGCGGGTAGTCCTGCAATATCACCATCTCCAGCAGCCGGTCCCGCATCTCCGTCCGCACCTCCGCGAACTCCACATTGCCCACCCGGTTCACCTGCTCGTCCGGGTCGTCAACCAGGTTGAACAGCTGCTCCCCGTTCCCCCGTGGATACATCGTGTACCGCCACTCCGCCGTCCGCACCGTCCGCGCCCAGTTCGCCGGCACGTTCGAGTCGATGTTGTTATAGCTCTCCACGTAGGCAGCATCGCGCCAGCCCTGCACCTCTTCCCCCCGGCACAACGGCAGCAACGACCGCCCC
>CAUYYU010000123.1:0-6710 GCA_963577415.1 Chloroflexota bacterium | reverse complement strand
CGTTCGACAGAGCCAACCGGCTCCGCCTGGCGAACCATGGCGGCGTGGTCGGCGTCAGCAGCTGCCGGTGGGCCGAGAACCTCAAGCATGGCAACTGGTCTCACCTCGCCATCACCTGGAACGGCGAAGAGGCCGCCATCTACAAGGACGGCGGGGAAGCCGGGATCACGGAAGGCCCTTTTGCCTACGAGCAATGGACGGAAGCCGGGCCGCACTGGCGGCTTGGCGGCAACGGGCAGGAAGACATGGGCGCCCAGGGGCTTCTCGCCGACCTCCAAGTTTTCGATGTCCCGCTGACGCCGGCGCAGGTGGAACGGCTGTACGAAACGGGACATCCCGGCGGCGTGACCGGGACGGCACCTGCGCACGAAGGATTGCCGGTGACCTTCGAAACCCCGGTCGCGGGCGCCACCAGCCTCGCCGTGTACGACGGGGACGGCGTACAACACCGGGAGCTGCTGATCGGCGAGCCACTGGAGACCGGCACACATTCGATCACATGGGACGGCCGCGACCGGAACGGCGATCTCCTTCCAGAGGGCGAGTATGCGCTCCGGGGCGTTGTGGCCGATCTCAACGTCCACTACGAGTTCTCGGCGGGCAACTCGGGCGATCCGCCCTGGGACTGGGAACGCAACATCCACGCCGGGTTGTTCATCGACGTGGCAGCGGACACGAACGGTGCGTTTTACGTCGCCAGTCTGACCGGGGAAGGCAATCGCCACATTCAGAAAATCGGACCGGACGGGCAGGTCCTCTGGACCAGCCCGGTCTCGCCGTGCCAGGGACCAACCACCGCGTGCGCCTTGGACGAACGCTTTCTCTATCTCGCGGTGACGATCGACAGTGAGCGGGAGTCCGCCTCACGAATGATCCGGCCGCGCGAGGCGGTGTGGCGGATCGACAAGGAAGCGGGCACGCTCGCGCCATGGCCCGATACCGGGACCACCCTCCCGGTCAACGAGCGGCGCAAACCGCCGGCGAGCGGATATACTGCGCACCAGTGGGGCCTTGAGATCCACAAGGTCACGTCGCCGCAAACCGGCGTGATGGGACTGGCGGCCGACGAGGGGAAGCTCTACGTCGCCTTGCGATTCGAAGATGCCGTCGCAGTGTACGATCGCGAATCCGGTGCCCTGCTTCGGCGTATCGAAAACGTGGCGTCCCCACGCGGCCTGGATGTGGGCACGACCGGGCGGCTGTACGTGCTCAGCGAGGGCCGGTTGATCGGTATGGATCGCACGGGAGAAGGCCGACGTACGATCGCCGATGGCCTCACCGACGCCTGGTGCGTAGCCGTCAGCCCGCAAGACATCGTGCACGTGTCCGAGCACGGAGACCGGCACCAGGTGCGCCGGTTCGACCTTGACGGAAGCGAATTGACGCCCATCGGCGAACGGCGCGACGCGATGGCGGGCGGACGCGTGACACCAAACCGCCTCTCCTCCCCCATGGGCATTGCCGTGGACAACGAGAGCAACATCTATGTGGCTGACATCGGCCACGGCCGCGTGCAGCGCTATGACCACAAAGGCAACGGGACCCTAACCGTGATGGCGGGCGGGTACGGCGGCAACAATGGCGGTGTGGCCGTCATGCCCGGTGAGCCGGAGCGATTCTTCGTGAGCGTGGGCACACCGCTGGGACGCGGGCTGCGGGGGCGGGCGCTCACCGAGTATCTGTTGGATTACGACAAGAAGACCTGGGAACTGGCCAGCGTCTGGCCGGACATCACGCCAATCTTCGCGGTTGAGCCGCTGTTCATCCGCAAAATCGAGGGCCGCACCTACCTGTTCCTCCTCGCAAAGAACATCGCCGTGTACGAACTCAAGGGCGACCGGGTCGAGTTCTGCACCGCACTGGTCTGCGGGTCGCCACACGGGGTGAAGCAACTCCGCGGCGAGGAGCTCCGCAATGATGCGCGGGAACTGGGACTGGTAGACGACAAGGGATTCTTCAAGAACACCTTTTCGTGGACCGACGCCAATCGCGACTGGCGCATGCAACCCGGCGAGATCGTGCAGGGGGCCGCCCTGAATTTCTACACCGTGAACGACGCCGACGTGGACGCCAACGGAAACATCGTTGTGCACGATCACTACACGGCCGTGGTCGCCCGCTTTCCCCTGCTCGGTTTCGACACCGCCGGGAACCCGCTCTACCGGTGGGACGGAATGAAGATTCTCTGGTCGCTCCGCGAGACGCCGGTGCGGGTGGACGCATCGGAAGTATGGGCGAAGGAGCTGCGCATGATGGGCACGCGGATCGACGGCGGCGGCAACATCTACCTGACCGACGTGGCGGGGGCAAACTGGATGGACCCGGAAATCGCGTCGATCCGGAAGCTCGCGCCGGACGGCACCGTGTTGTTCGACGTGGGGCGCAAGGCGCGCGGCCTCAAGGATAAGCCGGGCGAGTTCCAGACGATCCCGTCCTTCTGCGGGCTGCACAAGGGGCTGGTGTTCGCCAACGAAATCGAAAGCCAGGTGGATGTCTATACCGACGACGGCTTGTATGTGGCGACGCTCCTGGAGAATTACAAGTGGGGCCAGCCCGGGCCCTACGTCAACTGGGGCGAAAACTTTTTCAGCATCGTCTTTGACCATCCGGAGACGGGGAACGACTACCTCATCATCAATCCGCACTTCTTTCACTACCCCTGCTACCGGATTGAGGGCATCGACCGGATCCGACGCTTCGAGGGCACCGTCTCGCTAACGACGGACTGGCACGCGCGGCTGGCCGCCGCGGGCGCGGAGATCATGAACCGGGACGGCGAGGAGGAGAGCGGAGAAAAGGCGATGGCCTTTGTGCGGCTGAGCAAACCGCCGGCAATCGATGGCGATATCGGCGAATGGCAGTGGCTGATCCCGGAGACGGCGCAGATCGCGGAGGCCGAGGACCAGACGGGAGCCAGGTTGTGGGCCGGATACGACATGGACACGCTGTACCTCGCCTGCGATGTAAACGATCCGACCCCGGCGGTGAACCGGGCCGAGGCGGCCGCCTTGTGGTCGGGCGATTGCCTGGAGGCCTATCTCTCCACAAAGCCGGAGCGATTCGACGCGCGGGGCGAGCTGAGGGCGGGCAACTACATCGTGCACATCGCCTGTACGGAGAGCACCGCGCTGCCGCGCATCGAAGTGTTCGACCGCAGCGCGGGACGCCAGTGGAATCCGAAAGGCGCAACGCTTGCGCTGGCCGCGCGTGAGGACCGGACCGGATACCGATTCGAGGCGGCGATTCCCTGGGAGGCGATCGAGTCCGGCTGGCGGCCGGCTCCGGACGGGCGGGCATTGTGGGACTGGAGCATTAGTTACAGCGATCCGGCGGGGAGCACGGCGGCGTTCAAGGCGTTCTGGACACCGGAGACCGGCGGGGCAAACTGGCGGACGACGGCATCTTGGGATACGGCTATGTTTGAATCGTTCGACCGGGTCATCCGGCGCCACGAAAGCAGGATCGCAGTGGATGGGAACGGCAGCGAATGGCCCGCGGCGGACCGACCGGCCATCGCGGTCGAGGAGATGGGCGATCGATACGCGGCCACATTCCAGTGGATGTATGACGAGGACCATCTCTACCTGCTCGCCGAAGTCCGGGATCCCGACCCGGGGCTCAGCGAGGCCGCCGCCGCGAACCTGATCTTCTCCGGCGACTCCATCACGGTGCACGCGGGTGCGCACGCGGAAACCCGGTCGTTTGTCATCATCGCTCACCGGGGCGGCAAGACCGCAGTCTACGATCCCAGCACCACCGCCCGGATCCCGGCGAGCAAGGCTGCGTTCAGGGCCGGGCCGGACGACCAGGGGTACACGCTCGAAGCGTCCATCCCCTGGACGGCGATTCCAGGCGTTGAAGCATCCTCCGGCGCACCGTTGCGGCTGCACTGGGAGATCGCCTGGAGCGATTCATTGGGCGGGGAGTCGGCGTTCGAGCGAACATGGGGCGCCGACGACGAAACACAGCGCTGCTTCCGACTCCAGTAAATGGGCAAGAGTGCGTGTTGCGGCGAGATTCAAATCCCAAGTCCCAAATCCCACACCTCACGCACATGCTCAAGCATGAAGATATTGATGCGGCTTTTCACTGGCTGAAAAAGCAGTGAGCGTTGCGATCAGTGGCGATCCATGATTCAGGAGCACCTTCCACTCCTGTGGTCAGAGCATGACGGGATGTTCTATGCTGCCTCCCAGGGCTGCCGTCAGGTTGACGTATGGGGATCTATCCTATCTATGCATGCCGTATCGGCACGCCATCGCCGTCGCAGCCCAATTTCAGGGGTAATGCCCGGCGAACTTCCTTGGGGGCGAGTTGGGGGCGGGATGGTGTCCGGAAAAACGAGATCACCGTAAACGGCGCGAAAGCAACCTTTGCCCGTCGTGACGGCAGAGATGTTATATCTGTTTCCGGCAAGGCGTTAGTAGAGGCGACCTGCCCGGCATGGGGGGATAGGGACAGTAGGGAAACGGGGCGGGCTGGGGCAGCAACAATCCCGGAGACTGGGGCAACCGTCTACACCGGCGAACTCGACGTGTACGAACCGGGCCAATCCCAAACGGCAAACAAGAAGCAGCGCCTCAGCGCCCCGTCGCAAACCGGTCAGAGCTGCCCTTCGCTCATTCCACACCGTACAGCCGGATCATCTCCGACCACTTGCCGCAACGTTTGTGGACCAGATGGGTCGGGGAGAACGCTCCCGCTTCCTCTATCTCGCGGTCCGTGTCGAAGTCGCTTTTGCGTTGGTAGCGGTTCACCTCGTCATAGAGCTGCTCGAACAGTGCAAGCCGGACGGAGGCGTAGGCAGGATCATCGTAGAGGTTATGCATCTCATCAGGGTCCATGTCGTGGTCGTAAAGCTCCCCGCCGGCCCCGCGCCGGTGAAAGCGGGGTTTGATAACTACGGCTACACCCATCTCTGTAGTCGTCAAACCTTCTCACCACCGGCGCGGGGCCGGCGGGGTCTTTACAATTCGGGTTCGCCCCAGTCGGCGACGTCGACGGTTTCGCCGTCGCGCAGGGCGGATTGGTGTGCCGCCACGCCCATGGCCATATACCGCACCGCCTGCCAGACGTTGATCTCGGGGTGACGGTTCGCCGCCACCGCATCGATGAATTCGTGGACCAGGTAGGGGTGCGATCCGCCATGCCCCTGGGACTGGAAGTCGATGCTTACCAAGGCCGCTTCATCCAGGTCGCGGTGCATCACCCGTTTGAAGGCGTGCTGCACCTCGACCGGCAGCGGGTCGAACATGTCCGCCGGGGTGAGTGTCTGCACTTGCGGCTTGGGCAGTTCGTCGGCCGCGAGGTCCGGCGACGCCGGCCGCTCGGTGGAGAACCAGCGGTCTTCGCTGAACGAAGCCCGGGTGCCGAAAACACGCAGGGACTCGGAATCCCTACCCACCAGCCCCGGCATCTCCCGGGTCTCGAGGATCCGGACCGTCGCACCGTTGCTCATCTTGAACAGGGCCATCTCGTTGCTGAACGCGTCGTCGGCAAAGTAGGCATCGCCGTCACGATTCGCGTAACCGTGGGCGTTCACCTTCACCGCATGAGCGCCCATCACGCTCAGCGGCCCGCTCACCGAGTGCGTGGGATAATGCATCGGCCCGCCCCGCGCGCCGCGCCGGCGGTACGTTTCCATCACCTGCAACCATTCCTTGCCCGACGTGCTCCCCGTTCGTATTCGCTGCACCTCCCGGAGATTGCACTCCCCGTCGACGTCGTGCATATATTCGCCCTCGGCATAGACGAAATCGCCGAATGCGCCCTCGCGTGCCTTCCGCCGGCAGAACTGCGTTTGCGGAAGGTAAAACGTCGTCTCGCCCAGCATGTAGTGCCGGCCCGTCGCTTCAACGGTCCGCACCAATTTGTCACACCAGTCCAGGATCTCCTGGTTGTCCGGCACCATGATGACCGGCACCGCGCTATAGACGTGCTTGCCGCTCTCCATCGCCTGGATGCACTGCGGGGCGTGCAGCCAGGGCTGAGTGATGATTGCCAGGGCGTCGAAATCCGCCCGGCAGATTGCGTCGAGGGACTCGTAGCAATCACCGGCGGAGAGTTTGTCCTGGTAGAACGAGTCACCGGCGATCCCGGCCATCAATGACGGCTCACGGTCACACAGGCCGATCCGGTCGACCAGGGGATGACTCTTGAACAGGCCCACGAAAGCCGAGCCGAACTGCCCAAGTCCTACTAATCCGATGCTGATACCCATCTACAATCTCCGTGAAACATTAATGTTAATGGCTCTGTCGCGAATTCTGTGGGTGACTGTGAATTTCCATTGTATCAGCACCGAATATGAAAACCCGACAAAGCAGTTCGATGAAGGGTATCCGAGCAAGTGGGGCGCTTAAGCGTGCGATGAAGTGTTCGCTTCGCGCCGGTCAATTCGGTTCCAGCTCTCTGTCGTGATTGCGAGTACATGGCAGACTCTCCATCCAATCGGACTGAACCCCCAACAAGCGGCGCGGATTGCTATGGACGGTCCGTGGAAAATGACAAGGTTTTGAACAGTGCGCGTATTTCGATATTCCCCACGGATAGATACGAAAGCTACCCGAACTGTTGCGGAATGATTCCGCCCGAATACGTATCCGAAATCTGCAACCACCTCGCGTCGTAGAGCGACTTCTCCGCATCAAAGATTCGTCCGTCCGGTAGCCGGTACTGGTTCGGCGTACCGGGTGGATGCCCGGAAGCAA
>CAUYYU010000122.1:0-6774 GCA_963577415.1 Chloroflexota bacterium | reverse complement strand
CGCCGGGGAGCACCTCGGCGACTTTGAAAATCTCGACGCCGTCGTCGTCGGCGCTGGAGAAATGGCTGCCGCCGCCGTCCACGCCCTCCACGTCCGCGGTCTCGCTCGCATCACCGTCGTCAGTCGCACCTTCGACCGCGCCCGCGATCTCGCCTCCCGTTTCGGCGCCCAGGCAAAGCTCTGGGACCAACTGGAAACCACAATCGCCGGCGCCGACCTCCTCGTCACCGCCACCAGCGCCCCCGATCCCGTCATTGGCCGGGCGCTCGTGTCCACCGCCATGAACGGGCGTCCCGGCCGCCCCCTGCTCTGCATGGACATCGCCCTTCCCCGGGACGTAGACCCGCGGGTCGGCAGGCTGCCCGGCGTTTCCCTCCTCAACATCGACAACCTCCAGGACGTCGTCGACGGCACCATCGCCCACCGCCGGTCCCAGGTCCCCGCGGTCGAGCGCATCGTTACCGAGGAAATGGCCGCTTTCGAGGCCTGGCTCCGCGTCCGCCAGGCCGCCCCGATAATCTCCCGCATGCGCCGACGTGTCGAAGACATCGGGCGCGGCGAACTCGAAAAAGCCGTCAGCCGCCTCGGCGATCTCGACGGCCGCGAACGTCTCGTCATGGAGCGCATGGTCCACAGCATAGTTCAGAAGGTTCTGCACGAGCCCACCGTCGGCCTGCGCGAGCACGTCGTCAACGACCAAGGTCCCCAGTACCCCTGGTATCTCCGCGAACTTCACGACGCCAGGCTTCCATCCGGCAGCGACAAGCCCTGATGACCTCCGCCGGAGGCGTCGACGGATCGCCTTCCGCTGTATCCGAAAGCAACTTCCTGCGCGCCTGCCGTCGCCTCCCGGCCACCGCCACGCCCATCTGGCTCATGCGCCAGGCCGGCCGTCACATGACCGCCTACCAGGACCTCCGCCAGCAGCATTCCTTCATCCACCTTCTCACCACCCCCGAGCTCGCCTGCGAAATCACCCTCCAGCCCGTCGATCGGTACGGCTTGGACGCCGGCATCATCTTCGCCGACATCCTCACCCCCCTCGAGGACATGGGCCTCCCTCTGGAGTACACCGAAGACAGGGGTCCCGTACTCGCCCGCCCCATCGAGTCCCGCGGCGACATCGACAACCTCCACGTCCCCGCACCAGACGCCATCACCCCCTACTCCCTCGACGCCATCCGCCTCGCCTCCCGAGAATTGCACAACCGCAACCTGCCCCTCATCGGATTCGCCGGCGGGCCCTTCACCCTGGCCTCATACGCTGTCGAGGGCGGCTCCAGTCGCGATCAGCTAAAGGTCAAAGCCCTCATGATGAGCGAGCCCGACACCTGGCACGCCCTCATGACCGTGCTTTCCGAACTCGTCGGCAACTCCCTCCTTGCTCAGGCCGCGGCCGGCGCCGACGCCCTTCAGCTATTCGATAGCTGGGCTGGCATCCTCTCTCCCGCCGACTACGCCGAGCTCGTGCTCCCCCACACCAAACGCGCTCTCGAAATAGCCTCCGCCGCCGGAGTGCCTCTCATTCAATTCGGCACCGACACCGCCGGCATTCTCGACCTCATGAGCACCGCCGGCGTCGATGTCGTCGGCGTCGATTGGCGCATCGATCTCCTCCGCGCCTGGGAGCTCGTCGGCCCCGATTACGCCGTCCAGGGCAACCTCGACCCCGCCGCTCTCATGGCCCCTATCGACCAGATGCTCGCCCGCGCGAAGTCCATCCTCGATAGCGTCGCCGGCCGCCCCGGCCACATCTTCAACCTCGGCCACGGCGTCCCTCCCAACGCCACCGAAGACAGCGTCAGCCGGCTCGTCGACTTCGTCCACGAGCACTCGGCCGTGCCCGTCCCCAATGCCTGACGACGTTCCAGTCCCCGCGCACGTCGCCATCGTCGGCGGCGGCATCACCGGACTCGCCACCGCCTGGTACCTCACCAACGCCCAACCCCCCGTCACCTGCACCGTCCTCGAGTCCTCCTCGCGCTGGGGAGGCAAGATCTTCACCTCCGCCGAGCCCGCTCCCGGCGGCGGTCAATTCATCATCGAGCACGGTCCCGACTCCGTCCTGCGGCGCAAGCCCTGGGCCGCCGACCTCATGCGCGAACTCGGCCTCGGCGACAGCCTCGTCGACACCCTCGACCAGCCCACCGGCACTCTCGTCGCCATCGGTCCCAACCTTCATCCCGTCCCCCCGGGAATGATGATGCTCGCCCCCACCGGCTCGTGCGCCGTCACCGGTTCCTCCCTCTTTTCCCTTAAGGCGAAGCTCCGCATCCTCGCCGAATTCTTCATCCCCGCCCGCAAGGATCCCGGCGACGAATCCCTCGCCAATTTCGTGCGCCGCCGCTTCGGCGACCAGCTCGTCGACCGCCTCGCCGAGCCCATGCTCGCCGGCATCTACAACGCCGACGCCGAGCGCCTCAGCATCCTCGCTACCTTCCCCGCCCTGCGCCGCATGGAGGCTGAGCACCGCAGTCTCATCCGCGCCATGCGCAAAGCCCGACGCGCCGCCGGCTCCCTCCGGCCTGCCCCGTCTCCATTTCTCAGCCTCGAAGGCGGCATGGGCGGACTCGTCCACGCCCTCATCGACCAGCTCGACTGCGGCCTCCGACTCGACTCCCCGGTCACCGCTCTAGAATCCGTCGAATCCGGCTGGCGACTCCGTCTCCGCGACGGCTCCCGCCTCGAAGCCTCCACTGTCGTCCTCGCCCTCCCCGCCGCCGCCGCCGCTCGCCTGCTCCAAACCTCTGTCCCCGCCTCCGCCTCATTGCTGACCAATCTCCGCGTCGCCGGCATCGGCGTCTCCTCCCTCGCCTACCGGCGCTCCGAAATCGCCCACAAACTCGACGGCTACGGAATCGTCATGCCTCGCGGCGAATCCACCGTTCTAGACGGCCTCTCCTGGTCCAGCAGCAAATGGCCGGGCCGTGCGCCCGCCGATCATGTGCTCATGCGCGCGTTCTTCGGCGGACCCAAAACCGCCGCCGCTCTGGATCTCGCCGACGACGATCTTCTGCAACGCGTACGCGCCGAAATCCAACGCCTGCTCGGCATTACCACCGAACCCCTCCTCACCACCGTCCACCGTTGGGCCGACGGCTATCCCCAGTATGACGTCGGCCATACCGACCTCGTCGACGCCATCCAGGCCTCCCTCCCTCCCGGCCTGCATGTCTGCGGCAGTCCCTATCGCGGAATCGGCATTCCAGACTGCATCCATCAAGCCCAACAAATCGCCGCCAAAATCACCAATCTTGACGTACCCGCAAACTCCCCCACGGAGGCCATCCGATGAACGCCGCCACCCAATCACCCACCCCTCAGCCACCCTCAACGCCCGGCTCCCTGGGCATCGGCTCCGCCCGCGCCCTTATGCGCGTCGATCTCGACCAACAACCGTTCGTCGTCGCCTGGGAGATCACCCGCGCCTGCCTCCCGCCTGCCGGCATTGCCGGGCCGAAGCCCAGCCCCGCCGCCATCCCGACGAGCTCTCCCACGTCGAAGGCAAAGCCCTCATCGATCA
This sequence comes from Chloroflexota bacterium, assembly GCA_963577415.1. Classification (GTDB taxonomy): domain Bacteria; phylum Chloroflexota; class UBA11872; order UBA11872; family VXNJ01; genus JASLPR01. The sequence continues at coordinate 3,251 of CAUYYU010000122.1, read as the reverse complement.
GATCACCGACATGGGCACTCCGCTCCTCATCCTCACCGGACACGGTCTCTTGGAATCTCCAGCCGTCGCGAAAGCATTGATCGGGCGCGAGCCCGACCGTACCCTCGACCAGACCTTCGACCGCCTCTCCGACGCTATCGAACAACACTGCGACACCGAATTCATCCACGCCCTGTTGGAGGAAACATGACCGACACCCCTCCCCCCACCGAACACGCCCTTCCCTCCGATCCCTCCACCCCCACCTCGCTTCTCCTCGTTAACACCGGCGACGGCAAAGGCAAGAGCACCGCCGCCTTCGGCACCATGCTCCGCGCCCTCGCCCGCGGCTGGGATGTCGCCGTCATCCAGTTCATCAAATCCGGCGACTGGAAATCCGGCGAAGAGACCATCGCCCGCCGTCTCGGCGTCGACTGGCACGCCCTAGGCGACGGCTTTTCCTGGGACGCGGACGATCTCGAAAAATCTGCCGAAATCGCCAGCGACGCCTGGGCCCTCGCCCGCCGCATCCTCGATGCCGGCGACTACGGCCTGCTCATCCTCGACGAAATTACCTACCCCATGAACTGGGACTGGATCGACACCGATGAAGTCGTATCCGCTCTTGACCGCCGGCCCGCCCACGTCAACGTCGTCGCCACCGGCCGCGACGCCCCCCAACCCCTCATCGACCTCGCCGACACCGTCACCGAAATGGTCAAAGTCTGCCACCCCTACGACCGCGGCCTGCTCGCCCTCCGCGGCATCGATTTCTAAATGCTTCGCCTGCTCATCGGCGGCGCTCGATCCGGCAAGAGCCGCCTCGCCGTCCGGCTCGCCACCGCCCAATCCAGCCCGGTCATCTTTGTGGCCACCGCTGAGCCCGGCGACGTCGAAATGGCCGCCCGCATCGTCGTCCACTAGGCCGAGCGCCCCGCCGGCTGGAAGACTGTTGAAGAGCCCATCGACCTGAACCGCGCCCTTTCCACCGGACCCGCCGATGCCGTCGTAATCGTCGATTGCCTCACCCTCTGGATCGCCAACCTCCTCGATAGCGGTCTGTCCAACAACTGAATCCTCGACGATCCCCGCCTCGGCGCTTTCGCCACCCTCACCCCCTGGCAGGCGCTCGCCGTCCTCACCGCCGCCCACACCCTCAGCCGTGCCGCCGCCATTGCCGCCGCCCGCGGGCTTCCCCGCGCTAAATCCGACGGACTGGGCGCCTCATTCCTCGACGCCACATCCCGATTTTCCACCGCCCTCTCCCTGCTCCTTGCCCTCCTTTTCACCATCGCCCTCACCGGCCCGTGGGCCGCGTTCTTCCTCGCCGCCGTGGCCCTCGCCGTCGCCGTCGTTGGCTGGCTCGCTGTCCGCAAAATCAGCGGCGTCACCGGCGACGTGATCAGCGGCATGCAACAGATTGCCGAGCTCGCCACCCTCGCCACCGGCGTCGCCCTCGTCCACACCTTTGCCATCGGTCTTCCCTGGTGGACCCCATGATCGCCCTCTGGCTCGTCCGCCACGCTCCCACCCCCTGGAATCACGAGTCCCGGCTCCTCGGCTGGACCGACATCGACCTCTCCGACGAGGGAATCCGCCTGGCCACCGGGCTCGCCATCGAGCTCTCCGTCATCAGGGCCGACTCCGCCTGGAGCTCCGATCTCCGCCGCTGTGTGCAAACGGCCCACCGCGCCTGCTTTGCGCCCGCGCTCGACGCCCGTCTGCGCGAACTCGACTTCGAGGAGATCGAAAGTCTCACCTTCGACGAATGCCCGCCCCAGCAACAAGAAGCGCTCGCCCAATTTGACGAGTTCTCCGCTCCCAGCGGCGAAAGCGTCGCCCGTCTCCGCCAGCGTGTTTTCGAGTTCATAAACGCCCTCATCCCCGGCAATCACCTCATCTGCACCCACGGCAGCGTCATCCGCCTGCTTCTCCGTGCCGCCGGACGCCACGACTGGCCCGAGCCCGCCTCCGTCCTCAGACTCGACTGGGATCCGCGCTTCGCCTCAGCCCAATAAAAACCACCAACACCCGCTCATGACAGAATGATCCCCGTCGGCGCATCCGCCCACGACCCCGGAGCGACATCCCCATGAAAATCACCGCTATCGAAGCCGTCCTGCTCGATAATCCCTATCCCGTCCCCTTCCGCGCCGCTTGGCGTCCCGACGTCGTCGAGACTTCCCGCGAAATCACCCTCGTCCAGGTCTCCACCGACGCCGGCATCGTCGGCATCGGCGCTTCCGGCAACGATCAGGTCGCCCGCATCAACGACATCGCCGTACCTATGCTCATCGGCAAGGACCCCTTCGACACCGAGCTTCACTCAGGCGTCATCCGCCATGCCCACGGAGCCTGGATCATCGATATGGCCCTCTGCGACATCATCGGCAAAGCCGCCGGTCTGCCCCTCCACCAGCTCTGGGGTACCTACCAGCACCGCATCAAGGCCTACGTCAGCGTCGTCACCGCCGCTCCCCCCGAGCAACGCGCCGACGACGCTCTCCGCTTCCTCGAACAGGGCTTCCGCGCCATCAAGCTCCGCGCCCATCACGAGACCATCGCCGAAGACATCCGCATCGTCGAAGTCGTCCGCCAGGCCGTCGGTGATCGCATGGAAATCATGGTCGACGCCAACCAGGCCGGCACCGCCTCCGGCCCCGTCTCCCACCCCACCGACCTCGTCCGTTGGGACTTCAACCGCGCTCTCGCCACCGCTCGCGCCTACCAGGATCTCGATGTCATCTGGCTCGAGGAGCCTCTGCCCCGCTACCAGTTTGAAAACCTCACCCGTCTCTGCGATGCTGTCGATATTAAGATCGCCGGCGGCGAAGGCAACTCCGGCCTGCACGAGTTCTACTGGATGCTCCGGGACAACGTCTACGACATCCTCCAGCCCGACGCCACCACCTCCGAAGGCCTCTCCCAGCTCCGCAAGATTGCCGCCGCCGCCGAGCTTCACGACCGCGAATTCATCCCCCACCACGGCGCCAACGGCATCGCCCTCGCCGCCCACCTTCAGCTCTGCGCCACCCTCCCCAACTCACCCTACGTCGAATACATCCTCGATCCTCCCCACCGCACCGTCGAGTCCTACCAGCAACTCCACGGCATCGTCACCGAGCCGCTCCTCATCGACGACGACGGCTACGTCCCCGTCCCCGACGCCCCCGGCCTCGGCATCCAGCTCAACCCCGACCTCATCACCCGCTACACCATCCGCTAACTACTATCCCCCCTCCACCCCCTCCCACCCATCCGACTCCCACGAC
>CAUYYU010000121.1:0-6867 GCA_963577415.1 Chloroflexota bacterium | reverse complement strand
TTCACTGGAATCGCCGTCACCGTGTCTTGCACCGCTCCCGGGACTCCCGCCGAGGTCGGTGTGTCGAATGGCTCGTATACCGCCACCGTCGCGTAATCGTGCCAGCCGTGGAAATGAGACTCGAACTTCAGAACTTGCTCGCGACCGGTCAGCGCCCGGCACATGCGAATAGCCATCATCGTCGCCTCTGTGCCCGAGGAGTGAAACCGCACCATCTCCGCCGACGGAATCAGCTTGCAAACCCGATCCGCCCACTCCGCGATCATCTCGTGGCTCGCGCCAAAGTGCGTCCCTCGTTCCAGCGCCTCCCGCACCGGCCCCATTACCGCCGGGTGATTCTGCCCCAGCAGCAGCGCCCCGTGGCCAACGATGAAATCCACATAGCGGTGCCCGTCCACATCCCACTTGTACGCGCCATCCGCCCGCTCCACGTAGATCGAAAACGGCCTCGATACCCGCATGTCATGCTCCACACCGTCCGGCAGCAGCCGCCGCGCCCACTCGTACGCCGCCCGGCTCCTCGGACGCTCCGCCTCGTAACGCTCGTAAATTCCCGTCGTCGACTTCACTGTCGCTGCCATCCGTGTACCCCTTCCCGCGCGCTCTCGGCCAGCGCCCGTCCACTGTAATTAAAACCGCTTTTCCACCGTTCGGCGACGCTATCACAGGGTTCCGACCCGGTCAAAAGCCCGGCTCCCACCGTCCGCGCTACACTCCCAATATGTCCTCCAATCGCAAGCCGCGCCCGTGATAGCGCTAGTTCTCGGCGATCGTGACGTCCGCCTCCAGCGCGTCGTCAAACGCCTGCTCGGCTCTGACCTCGATGGAGATGTCGGCGTGCTGCGTTTCGACGCCCGCGAGGCCTCCCTAGAAGACATCGTCAACGCCGCCTCCATGGGCTCCTTCTTTGGCGAATCGCAACTCGTCCTCGTCCAAAACGCCCCCCTCCCCACCCGCCGGGACAACAACGAACTCTGGAAATGGCTCGCCGCTTCCGCCGCGGATTTACCCGATTCGCTGCGAATGGTCATCACCTACCATCTCGACGGCCTCAACCGCACCGACCGCACCCGCAACGAGAAAAAAGCCCGCACTCTCGAGAAAAAAGGCGCCGAGGTCCACGTCGTCCCCACCCTGAACACCCGTTCCTCCCGTGCCGCCCTCAGCTGGGTATTCGATATCGTCCGCGAAAACAACATGACCATAGATCCCAACGCGGCCGAGTATCTCGTCCATCGCTCCGCCGCAGACGGTTCCGCCCTCGAGCAGGAAGTGCTAAAGATCGCCGCCCTCCTCGGCTTTTCCGGCAACATTACCCTGGCCGACATCGACCACGCCGATCCCTATCCCGCCGAAGAAGTCGTCTGGGACTACCTCGGCGCCGTCGTCGCCGGCGAGCCGGGCCGGGCCCTCCAGATCCTGGGCACCACTCTCTCCCAGGGAGCCGAGCCAGAATTCGTCCTGGCCATTCTGGGCACCAACGTGCGGCGATTGCTCGACGTCACTGACATGACCCGATCCCGCGTACCGGCAAAAGAGATGCAATCCGCCCTGCGCGTGGCCGACTGGCAGCTGCGGCGGCTGCAAACCGAGGCCGGCTCGTTCCGGCCCGGCGAGCTCCGCACGATGCTGGAAAAACTCATCGACCTTGACCTGCGCCAGAAGACCGGCGGCCTGCGCCACGGGGGACTCGCCCGTGGACTTGAGGCGCTTACCGTCAGATTCTGCTACCGCATCTTCGAGGGCTCCGGAGCCGGAGCCTCTGATCCCGCTCGCATCTAGCTAACTAGCCAGCCTTGGCCGACGGAGTCGGCGCCCCCGGGTACTTCGCGTGAAACGCCGCCATCAAGCGGGACTTCCTGCGCGCCGCATTGTTCTTGTGCACCACCCCCGACGTCGCCGCCGAGTCCAACCTCACCAACGCCTGCGCCAGCGTAGCCTCGATAGCTTTCCGGTCATCCGCCTCCAACGCCGCTCGCGCCGCCGTCACCATCGTCCTGGTCTCCGAACGAATCGTTCGATTTCGCTCCCGGCGACGTACTTCCTTACGGACCTCTTTCGCCCGCATTCGTTGCTTGCGCAGTCGTGCCTTAGATGGCAAAAGCTATCCACCTCTTGTATTTGGAGACCGTATCGAAAACCCCGCCTCGCGCCCGTTTCGACGTAGGCCGTCGCGGTGTCGAGCGCCCAGGAACCGGCCAAGTGTACCAGCATCCCGGCCGCTCCACTGCCTCAAACCCGGCGCCGCCCCTCTCTCCACCGCGAACTCCAACATTCAATTTCTCGAACTGGCCCTACTTCACCGCTTCAAGCGTGATCAGCAGATAGCCGGTCATTCCCCCGAGACCCGTGAACGGCTCATTCAGCACCTCGCCGTCCACCAGCGGCATCTTCACCGGAACCGTTATTTCCGGCTGTGTGCCCGGATTGTCCATGGGCAAGTCCGGAGAGCGGATGTGGGCCGTCAGGTCCGTCGAGCCCATCACAACGTCCACCTTCAGCGTCGCCCCCACCGAACCAACAATTCGATTCCCGGTCACGGTCAGCGTCTGCGCGCCAAACGTCCACGAAAGCGAGCAACTGGGCTCGGTTATCGAGCCGCTGCCGGTACCTTGCAGATCGCCCGTTCCGTCGACCGTGCCGTCCGCCACCACCGTGAATCGAGCCGAACCCGTCCATTCCAGCGTCGAGTTCGTCCCCTCCGCCACCAGGTCGGTGTGATACGTGAAGTGCAGAATCCACTGCCTGACGCAGTGATCGTCGTTGGCCCAATCATCGTTGGTCCCGTCCGTCAGGCCCATGGTCTTGGCGATCTTGCGAAGCTGATCAAGCGAGACGCCGACGTCCTGGCCGGCCTTGGCCATGGCCCCCAGGTCGCGGATCATGTTGCCCATGGCTTCCGTCGCGGAGCTTTCGATCCCGGAATCCATGCCAATGGTCTGCCCGAGACGCATGTTCTCCACCAGCCGTTGCACATCCTGTTGGCTGCCTTCGCACTGGTCCAGGTGATCGAGTCGGTCCTGCGTCCGCCGGTCGATCTCAACCCGGGCGCGGTCCAGCAGCCGGTCGTCCAGGTCGTCGAGCCCCATTGCCTGAGCCTCGGCGGCGTCGTGGATGAGGCCCGCCACCGGGTCCCCGCCCAGTCCACCACCCGATCCCGGTCCCGAACCACCACCGGTTCCCGACCCGGTGCCGGTTCCCGATCCACCCGTGCCAGAGCCACCACCTGTTCCTCCGCCGCCACCCGTTCCACCACCCCCACCACCAGCCAATACCGGACCGAATTCGTTCTCCACTTCTTCCACGAAGATAATCCGCGCCAGCCCGGCCGCCATCCACAGCGTGTCCTCGTCACCCAGCCGCGCCGCCGCTAGGCCCAGCCACAGCAGCAACTTCGTCCGCAGGTACGGCTAATCCGCTGACGCTGCCGGCGCCAGCGCCACATTTGTCTCGATCCCGGCGTCGACCGACGCCACGGGTACCGAAACGGTGCCCGGCATGATGAAGGCGCCCACCCGGGCGCGCTCATACGACAACGCTTCAAATTCAAACATCTCCGGCGATGTCGATTCCGCCGAATCCTCCGTCGAACTCCCCTCCGACCGTCCGTCCAGCGCCTGCCGTTCCGCCGCCACCCGAATTTCTCCCGCCGCTCCGCTGTCACTCGCTGCTGTCCCGCTTCCCACACCGTCTCCCGACGAGGAGCCTGAGGGGCTTTGCTCGCAGGCAACCGCGATCAACGCGAACGTGATAAGCATGACGCTCACCAACACCAATCTGACACGGGCAACAGACATGCGGGGCATTTGCAGATCAACCTATCTACCAGGCTTTCGGCCCACGATTCACGATGAGGAAAAATCCCCATCGTCCAATGTTCGGCACACCGCCATGCCCCCACTACCCCATCTCAGCGAAATTCTTCAAACCCCAAATTCATCCGCTCTTACCGGCCCTGAAGATCCCCAAAATTCCCTTCCCCTGCCCTCCCTTCCCACCACAATTTCGGACCCGTCGCCCCCGCAGTGTCCGTTATCATTTGCTGGCAGCCTGCGACCGGCGTCAACCCGCCGGTGCCGCCACCATCACTACCGGCGCTCGTAGCTCAGCGGATAGAGCACTGGTCTTCGGAACCAGGGGTCGGGGGTTCGAATCCCTCCGGGCGTGCCCACTTCCACAGGTTCAAATCCTGCATGGCAGATTTATGTACAGTGCGGAAATCGCGTTTTTGCAAACGGATTGCAAACATGAATCCCATCTTGTCGCCTCAGCAGGGTCTATGCAGATGCGACCAAAGCTGAAAAACGCTCGTCTAGTCGATCCATAGCATCGCGCTGCATCTCCGGCATCACGTGACTATAAACGTCCATTGTCACTGAGACCGAAGAGTTACCAAGAGCCTCTGAGACCACTTGAGGATGCTCACCAGATCTGGTGGCTCAATGGCATCCCACGAAGAACGGCAGTTTCACTCCAGACCAGATCACGCACGGTTCGCACAAGAAGGTTTGGTGGCTATGTCCCGAAGGGCCCGATCACGCGTGGCAGGCTGATACTGTTAATAGGGCTGGTGGCGTCTGGGACGGGCAATCTAGCGACAGTCAGCAGCTATTCCAAGGCCAGTGAATCGGCCTTTGGTGACCCGAGTGAGAATTGAACCCACAACCTACTGATTAAGAGGCGTTGTGGCCTGAAGCGCTGTGGTTCCTTGAAGTAGGCCCCGAGCGAAACGTGTCCAGTTGTCATCTGAAGCAACCATCACCGAGGCACGTTTTCAGGATGCCTGAGAATGCGCTGGTATCCGCTTGGCAGCGGGGCATGCCGCTGACGTCGCGACACGCGTCGCCACATTCGTCGGGGCGGGTCCAGGTACGTCAAGACCTCCTCCCGTTCCGATTGATGCGGTCGATGCGCCCGCTGTCCTCTGTGAGTCTTCCCGTGGCCAGATAGTCTGCGAAGTCATCAAGACGGTCAGCCGTCTAGGGGCATTGGTGCCTACCCTGCACCGTCCGGAATGGCTCAGGCCGGTCCGCTCAGCAGCCAACGGAAGTGCCCCGGGACTAGCCATAGCGGCCAGTACAAGCATTGGGGGCAGGTCAGCAGACAGGGGACCTGATCAGAGTTTGGGCGCCAGTTCTTCAGTCTGGGGCGTGAAAGACCGTTTCAGAACTCGAGATCACACGAGCTTTCCGGCGCGCATGATCGCCGCACCCTTCTCGCCGATCATGATCGACGGAGCCTGGGTATTGCCGCTGATCAGCTTCGGCATAATCGACGCATCGATCACGCGCAGATTGCCGAGTCCCCGCACGCGAAGTTGCGTGTCCACAACCGCATCCTCGCCCAAGCCCATAGCGCAGGAACCCACCGGGTGGTAGTCGGTTCGCGACCACTTCCTGATGTATCCCTTGATCTCCTCGTCCGTTGTCACGTCAGCTCCAGGCATATATTCACGCTTGATGTAGGGCCCCAGCGCCTCGGTTTGTAGGAGTCTTCGGCCCCGACGGAATCCCTCGATGGAAGTCTTCCAGTCGTACCCCTCGCAATCACCGAGGTAGTTCGGATCGATCAGGGGCGGATCTTCCGGGTTGGCGGACCGCAGGCCTATCGAGCCAACGCTGCGGGGCCGGAGGTGGCATGTATTGATCGTGACTCCGTGTCCCTTCCGCCGTTGCCGGCCGTGGTCGATATTGATCACCGGGAGGCAATGAACTTGGACATCCGGCGCTTCGACCTCGTCGCTGCTGCGGATGAACGCCCCGGCCTCGGCGATGCAAATCGTCATCGGGCCGGTCTTGTAGAGCAGGTACTGAATCATGTGCCGAATCACCCGGTCCAGCCGGTCCTCCTGGTTGTAGGAGACCGGCGTCGTCTCGGCAATCATGTTGACATCCATGTGGTCCTGGAAGTTCTGGCCGACTCCCGGCAGGTCGTGGACCACATCAACATTCACGCTGCGCAGATGATCGGCCGGTCCGATACCGGATAGCATCAGGAGGCGCGGTGAGTTCACGGCGCCACCGCTGAGCACGACCTCGCCGTCAGCGCGAGCGACGTGAGTTCGTCGGCCACGGCGGTACTCGACGCCCACCACATTGTTCCCCTCGACGAGCAATTTCGTGGCCTGCGCCTTTGTGATGACCGTGAGATTCGGGCGTTTCATGGCCGGGCGCAGGAACGCCGTCGCGGCACTCTCGCGTCGCGCATTCCGTTGGGTGACGTCGTAGAACGTCACCCCGTCCTGTTGAGCCCCGTTGACGTCGGCATTGAAATCGATACCCAGTTCCTGCCAAGCCCGGACGAACGCGCGCGTCAGCGGATTGTGCTGGATTTGCTGCGTGACATTCATATCGCCACCGACGCCGTGGTACTCGTTGTTCAGGCGGGTATTGTTCTCCGATTTACGGAAGTACGGCAGCACCCCGTCATATCCCCAACCCTCATTGCCCAGCGCCTCCCATCCGTCGTAGTCGGCTCGATTTCCCCGGATGTAGATCATCGCGTTGATCGATGTCGATCCCCCGAGCGTGCGACCCTGGGGATACCACATCTCGCGGTCGTTCAACTGCGGTTGCGGCACCGTGCTGAAGCCCCAGTTCACGCCCTTCGACGTGAGTTTGGTGAACCCCACCGGTATGTGAATCAGCGGATTACGGTCGGGCCCTCCGGCTTCAAGCAGCAGGACACTGGCGGCCGGGTCCTCACTGAGCCGGTTGGCCACAACGCAGCCAGCGGCTCCGGCCCCTACGACGATGTAGCTGTATGTCCGTGGTTTCACGCTTCGATACTCTCCCGGCAATGCCTGCGCCATGGCCTGGATTCCGGGCATCTGACCTGCCCCCAATGCCTGCAACAGCCGCTATGTTA
>CAUYYU010000120.1:0-6881 GCA_963577415.1 Chloroflexota bacterium | reverse complement strand
GTGGCCGTAGCCGATGGGGGTCAGGAAGAAGCGGGGCTCGCCGGTGGTGGTGATGGACTGTACGCGCATGTCCTTGATGTGGGTGACGAAGGTGTAGGGGGCGGCGAGATGGGCAGCGCGGAGCTGGTCTTCGACGACGGAGTAGCTGTTGGCGAAGTCGTAGCAGATGCCGAGCCAGGGGGAGTCGACGCCCTGGACTACGGGGACGAGTTCGCTGATGCGGTAATCCATGTGATTTTCGAAGGCGAGCCTGATGCCGTATTCCGCGGCGATGGAGACGAAGTCGCCGAGGTTGCGGATCATGTTCTCGATTTGCCGGTGCATGGGGATTTCACGGCTGAAGTGGCCGAAGCGGAGGCCGCCGTTGGGAATGGGCTGGCCGGGGGCCCCGGGGGGGTCGGCGTTGACGATGATGGTGGTCTTCATGCCGGCGGCGCGGGCGAGCTTTAGCTGTCGCTGGGCGTCGGCGCGGCAGGCGGGCCATTCGGAGGCAGGGACTGCCCAGGCGCCGCTGACGGAACCGATCCACTCGATGCCGCGGGCGGCCATCTCGGCGGCGTTGGCGGCGACGGCGGCTTCATCGTCGAATCAGCTGAGGCCGAGATAAAGAACTTCGAGGTCCCACTCGTCGCAACGGTCGAGCCACCAGGCGACGTTGTCATGGAGGGCCCGCGGCCCGCGGGTGGTGGTGCCGTACGGGTATGGCAGGGCGCGAAAGCCGTATTCGGGCTGGTCGATGCGAAGTCCGGGGTAGGAGACCCAGCGGTAGGCGGCCTGGGAAAGTCCGAGTCTCACGAGGTTCTCATTTGCAACGGGGCTTAGGCTCGAATCCGCACACGGGGATCGATATAGGTATAGAGGGTATCGACGAAGATATTCATGATGACGTAAACGACCGAAGCGAGCATGACGAGGGCCTGGACGACGGGATAGTTGCGGGTGACGATGGCGTTTACGAGTTCGAAGCCGAGGCCCTGACGGGTGAAGACGACTTCGACAACGATGGCGCCGGTAAGGAGGCTGCCGAATTGGAGCCCGATGATGGTGACGACCGGAATTAGAGCGTTTCGGAAGGCATGGCGCCAGACCACGAGGCTTTCGACGAGCCCCTTGGCGCGAGCGGTGCGCACAAAGTCCTGGCTCATGACGTCGAGCATGGACGAACGGGTGAGACGGGCGAGGATGGCGGCGGAGCTAACTCCGAGGGTGATGGCGGGCATGATGAGGCCGATGGGCTTGTCACTACTGATGGCGGGCAACCAGCCGAGCCAGATGCTGAAAAAGAAGATCATGACGAGGCCGAAGAAGAAGTCGGGTACGGAGACGCCAAAGACAGCCACGAACTGGCCGACGTAGTCGACCCAGGTGTGGTGGCGGATGGCGGAGACGACGCCGGCGATGATGCCGACGAAGAGGGCCACGCCCATGCCGGCGAAGGTGAGCTGGAGGGTCTGGGGAAAGAGTTCTTTGATGAGGTCACCGACCTGGATGTTGGTGCGAAAGGAACGGCCGAAATCGCCAGTGACGACGTCTTTGAAGTAGAGGAGAAACTGGACAGGGATGGAGCGGTCGAGATTGTAGGACGCTCGCAGGGCTTCGACGGCCTCGGGGGTGGTGCGGGCACTGGCGGCGCCGCCGCCGCGGCCGGAGAAGATGATGTCGACGGGGTCGCCGGGGATCAGGCGCAGGAGGATGAATACGATGAGCAGGACGCCGAGCAGCACTGGTATGGCCGCAAGGAGCCGAAACAGAATGTATTTACCCATGCCTGCGCCCGATCATTTCCCGGCTATGACCTCAGACTGCCAGCCGGAGGCTGACTAGCCTTCGTCCGTCGAGTACAGGTCGTAGGAATACGGGGTATCCGAGCTTCCGTGGAACACGCTGCCTCCCACGAGGCGGGTGTTCGCCGGGAACAGGCTGCCCCATTGGACCAACGGGATACCAAGGGCCTGCTCCATGATGATGGTGTGGGCCTTGTTGGTGATCTCGGCGCGCTTCACAATGTCCGGCTCCTGCTTGACGGCCTCGAGCAGGGCGTCCAGCGCGTCGTCGTAGTACCAGGTGAAGGCCCGGTTGCCCGGGACGCCGAAGCTCTTAGAGTTGTAGACGGTGTTCAGCACCACTCCACCTTCTATGCCGACGCCACCCTGCCATTTGTGGGTGTGTATGCCCTTGAGGTAACCCTCGACGGCGGTGCCCCACTCGATGTTGGGGGTGAGCACGGAAATCCCGATAGCGGCCTCAATGTTGAGCTTGTAAGGCTGTGAGAACGGGTTCGGCGTGTCCGGGAAGTCCACTTCCAGCAGGTTGCCGTCAGAGTCGTAGCGGAAACCGTCGCTGCCACGCGCGTACCCGGCATCGTCAAGCAGCTGGTTGGCCTTGGCGATGTCGAACGCGTACATGCCTTCGAGCTCGGGGTTGTAGCCGACGGTCCCTGGAGTCAGGAGGCTGCCGGCCAGAGCGCCGAATCCCAGGGTCACACCCCGGGTCACGATGCCACGATCGGTGGCGTGGATGAGCGCCCGGCGCACAACTACGTCATCGGTCGGGAACAGTGCGGCGTTGGTCTGCAGATACCACGGCTGCCCGGGGACCAAGCTCAGATGGATCGCCGTACCGGGATCGGCGAAGAACGGCTGCAGCTCGGTGAGAGCGTTGTGGTGCAGGAAACCGATTTCGCCGGCCTCGAAGGCCGCCATCTTCGCCGCCACGTCGGTCATCTCGAAGGCAACGAAAGTGTCGGGGAAGGCGGGGCCTTTGTTGCGCGCCCAGGGCGGTCCCCAGTTGTAGTCGTCGAACCGGTCCAGCGTCAGCGAGAGGTTTTCTTTCCACTCCCTGAACTTGAACGGTCCGGTCCCTACCGGGTTCCGCGTCAGGTCCTCTCCGAACTCCTGGATGGCGGCGGGGGATGCGAACACCACTCCGCCCTGGTTGGCCACCAGATCGTTGAGGAAGAAGACGTTGAGGTCCTTGAGCACGATTACCAAGTCAAATTCACTGGGGGCCTCGACCCGCTCGATCTGCGAGGCGATATTCGCCACCGCACCTGGGGTATTGGCCGGGTCCATCCAGACCTCGAAGTTGAACTTCGCGGCCTCGGCGTTGAACGGCGTGTCATCGTGGAACTTGACATCGTTCCGCAGGTGGAAGGTGAAGGTCATGAGATCGTCGGAGACCTCCCAGCTCTCAGCCAGCCAGGGCTGCAAGGTGGGGCCGGCGCCGTAGCCGATCAGACCGTCGTAGAGCGGCTGTCCGCCGCCCATCATCGACCAGCCGTCGGGCATGTGCAGCGGGTCGAGGTTGTTGATCGCGGCCGGCGAAGCGTAGGTGACGGTGCCGCCACGACGCGGGTTCCACGGAGTCATGTTCCGGGCGGTTCCCATGCGCACGGCGGTGATCGGCCCGATGGAGAAGGTGGTCTCCGGCTCCGGCACGTCCGCAAAGGCCACGACCTCGACCTCTCGAATAACTTCGACTTCCCGAATGACCTCGACCGGGACTTCCTCCCTGACGGTAACGATACGTTCGACTTCCACCTCCTGGATTTTGGTTGTCTCCACGGTGGTGGTCTCGCCACAGGCGGCAAGCGCAATTGCGCCGACGCCTCCAACGAGGCCAGTCTGGATTAGCCGTCTCCGGCTAAATGATTTCCTAACTGTCATGTCCGGCACCCTCCCTTGGATGCTTGTTGACGCAACTTGCGCCAACAGTAAGCGGGGCCCCACTCGAGTTCCCGCGGACTACTCATGCAGTGTGCTCTTTTCAGTGGCTCAACCTTACCTGACCCACGAGGTGGCCTGAGGGTCGAGGGCCTCGCGGAGGCCGTCGCCGAGGAGGTTGATGGACATTACGGTGACGAAGATGGCGATCCCGTGAGAAATGCCGATCCAGGGTGCGACCCGGAGGAGGCGGCGTGCGAGGGCCAGTTCCAGGCCCCACTCGGGGGTGGGCGGGACTGCGCCAAGACCGAGAAAACTGAGGCCGGCGGCGGCAATGATGCTGGAGGCGACACCGAGGGTGACCATGATAATAATTGGACTGATGATGTTGGGAAGAACGTGGCGGAACATGATGCGGGTTTCGTTCATGCCCACGCCCCGGGCGGCCCGCACGTAGACCAGCTCGCGGGCGGCCAGGGTGGAGCCCCTGACCACGCGGGCGTAGTAGGGAATGGCGGAGACTCCGAGGGCGATCATGGCGTTTGTGAGGCCGGGGCCGAGAGAGGAGACGATGACTATGGCGAGCAGGATGCCTGGGAAGGCGAGCATAACGTCGAGAACGCGGCTGATGGCCCAATCGGTGCGGCCACCGACAAAGCCCGCCAGGAGGCCGATCAGGGTTCCGCCGACGGAGCCGATGAGGACGGCAACGACGCCGATGCGCAGAGAGATGCGGGCCGCGTGAATCACGCGGGTAAAGACATCGCGACCAACATCGTCGGTGCCGAGCAGATGCCCCGGGCTGCCGGGAGGCGCCAGGAATCCGGCCATGGTGCTGTCGTAGTCCCGCAGGCCGTAAGGGGTGATGACGTCGGCGAAGATGGCGGCCAGGGCGATTATCAGGAGAATGACACCACCGACCAGGGCTGCGTTGTTGCGGCGAAATCGAGTCCACGCCAGGGCCCATTCGCTCCGGACCCGGCCCGTGGTTTCCCCTTCGAGCGCCGGATCGTAAATACCCGGCTCGGCGGCGGCCATGCGCTAGCGGACCGAAGCTCGCCAGGGATGGCGGGATCGTGCGATCGGCGCAGTCCATCGCACGCTCGGGGACAGGCCCTCCCGAAGTCTCAAACTGGCAGTCTCCCTTAAAAAGTAGCGACCCCCACCACCGCAATCGTGAAACGTCGTTCCACGGGGTGATCCGCGAAATCTAACTTTTGCCAGTGTGAGTGTCAAGTAGGGCCGGGTTGGAGCTTCATGGCCGAGAAGAGGCAGGTTTTCAGGTACGGGGCGGGGATGCCGGCGGCAGCCCGGCAGGCCCATGCCAGATTGGCGCGGGGCGGGCGGCGGGATGAGGGTGAGGGTGAGGGGCCGAGTTGCATCTTCTCGCATCGATATTGCAAAATAGCATTTCACGAATCGGACGACGGTTCGCGCGAAAATGGAAGACAAAACGCTATTTCGGAGGATTTATCAACAATGGCATTTCACATCCCGAGGGGGGATGCGGGTGCTGAGGCTGAGAAGATTGAACTGAATGACGGGCCGGTTAATTTGAGGATGGACGGTGTGGTAGGGCGGGAGAGGGCGGATCGGGAATGAGCGGAGAGAAGCTGAAGGCGGAATCGGCGACGCGAGGGCAATACCGAACGAGAGCGCTGCTGCGAGGATTGGCGTTGCTGGCGTGCTTTAAGCCGGCGGCCCCGGAGCTGACGCTGGCGGAGCTGGCGGAGGGCAGCGACCTGAAGAAAGCGACGGCGTTCCGGCTGTTGACGTCTCTGGTGGATACGGGTTTCTTGAGGCGCGATTCGGAGCGCAACACGTATCAGGTAGGGGCGGCGGTGTTGCCGATCGCGAGCGCGTTCCAGGAATCGGAAGCGCTGGCGGCGCTGGCGGAGCCGCGGCTGCGGCGGCTGGCGGACGAGACGGGACAGACGGCGACGCTGGCGCTGGCTGATAACGGGGGGACGGTAAATCTGAGCCTGGCGTACCCGGACAGGCCGTTGCGCCGGATGACCTATGTGGGGGAGAGACACTCGCTGCACAGCACGGCCACCGGTAAGGCGATCGCGGCGGCGCTGCGCGATGGGGAAGTGGAGGCGCTGCTGGAGGCGAATGGCATGAACGCGGATACGCCGAATACGATCGTGACGTGGGACGCCTTCAAGGTGGAGCTGGATGAGGTCCGGCGGATGGGATGGGCCTTTGACGATGAGGAGGCGATCCTGGGGGTGCGCTGTGTGGGGGCGGCGATTCTGGACTACACGGGCAGGCCGGTGGCGGCGGTGAGCGTGGCCGGGGCTACGGGAGAATACGAAGGCGAGGCGATCGAGCGACTGGCCAGGGAAGTGATAGCAGTGGCCGATTTGCTATCGAGAGAACTGGGCCACGTGCGTCACGATCAGGTCTCGCTGATCGGGGCCGAATAAGGAGATATGGGCGAGCAGATGCGGCGACCCCGGGCGATCGTGGTGGGGGTGGGGATGATCGGGCGGGTGCATATCGACGCGCTGCGCCGTAACAATGTAGAAGTGGTGAGCGTGGTGGCGTCGTCGGCGAAGCGGAGCGCTGAGGCGGCGGAGGAGTTTGGGCTGCCAAGAGGCGATCCCGACCTCGAGACGGCGATCGCGGAGGGGGGGGCCGACGTGGTGCACATCTGCGCCCCGAACGACCGCCACTATGACCTCGCGCGGACCGCCCTGGCGGCGGGGCTGCACGTGATCTGCGAGAAGCCGCTGACACTGACGGCCAAGGACGCGGCGGACCTGAGGGTGCAGGCGGAGGCGGGAGGCCTGGTGAACGCTGTTTGCTTTAACAACCGGTTCTACCCGCTGGTGCAGGAGGTGGAGGCGCGTGGTCGGGCGGACGGGCTGGGGCGGGTGTTCATGGTGCGGGCGTCGATCGTGGACGATTCGCTCTGGACGGAGGCGGATTTTGACTGGCGGATCGATCCGGCGATTGGCGGTCAGTCGCTGGTGACCTCCACGACGGGCAGTCACCTGCTGGACCTGACGAGCTTTGTAATTGGATCGCGGGTGGCGTCGGTGTGCGCGGATTTCGGCCTTATGTACCCGGATCGGGCCAGGCCGCAGAATGGGGCGGGCGGGGAGGAGATAGCGAACATCATGGTCCGTTATGAGTCGGGGGCGCTCGGGGCGCTTTCGCTGTCGTCGATGGCGGCGGGGCATCCGTACAGAGTGAAATTCGAGTTGGACGCGA
>CAUYYU010000119.1:0-6885 GCA_963577415.1 Chloroflexota bacterium | reverse complement strand
CTCTTCCGGGAACACATCCAGCCCCACCCCCGCCAGCCGCCCGTCTTCCAGCGCCTTGTGCAGGTTGTCCAGATCCTCGATCATCGCCCCTCGCGCCAGATTCACCAGGTATGACCCGGGCTTGATCAATTTCAGATTCGCCCGATTTATCATCCCGTCCGTCTCCGGCGTCGAGACCGCGTGCAGCGAAATCACGTCCGCCTCGGCCAGCAGCGCCTCCACCTACATCATTTCAACTTCCAGCTCCCCAACAATGGCCTCATCCACATACGGGTCATGCGCCACCAACCGCATCTTGAACGCCTTCGCCCGCGCCGCCACCTCCCGGCCGATCCTCCCCAGTCCGATGATTCCCAGCGTCTTCTCGTTCAACTCCGCCGTGCGCTCCGTGATCCGGCGATCCCATTTGCCCGTGACCAGCGACTCGTGCCAGTAGTCCAGCCGCTCCGCCGCCACCTCCACAGCTACGTTCTCGTGCCCGGCCCCACTGCGAGAGATAAAGAGCATCCCCGCCCCCGGCGTCCATCATCTCCCCGTCGATGCTCGCCGTCCCCCGCGAAATCAGACCTATCGCTCCCGGCATCACCGAAAGCAACGTAGCCCGATCGTCCTTCAACGCCGTGACTATCGGATACAGCCCCCCAGCTCCTCATGCGCGATCGGATCGATCGGTACCGTCGCCAGAATGTACGGCTCACTCGTCACGACCGACTCTCCTTCGCGATGTGCCCGCTCCCCGAACTCCCCCTTCGTTAGTACGTATGAAGGCGGAGCCGGATCGATTCGCCCCCAATTTCCCCCCTTACCGTGATTGCGCCCGCGAATCCTAAGCCATCCCGCCAGCCGGCGCCCATCCGTTCGTCCGTTAACGAGAAAGCCACGCCGTCCCCTATCCTCTCGCTCTGACCCCCAGACCCGGGAGGCAACAAATGTCCTGGACCCAACTCTCCGAGCACCTGCACCGCTGGACCGACACCTGCAACGTCTACTGCGTCACCTCCGGCGATCGCGCCCTTCTCATCGACGCCGGCTCCGGCGAAGTCCTCGATCACCTCGCTGACATCGGCGTCACCGACATCGACTGGGTCCTGCACACCCATCACCACCGCGACCAGTGCTGGGGAACCAACCGCCTCTGCACCGCCGGAGCGAAAGTCGCCGTCCCCGAACACGAGCGCTACCTCTTCGAAGACGCCGAGCTCTTCTGGCGACACAAGCGCGTCTACGACAACTACAACAACCGCAACACCTTCTTCGCCGTCGCCGAAGACATCCCCGTCGACGCCGAGCTCCTCGACTACGAGACCTTCACCTGGGAGGGCATCGAATTCGAAATCGTCCCCGCCAAAGGCCACACCCACGGCAGCAGCATGTTCGTCGCCCAAATCGACGGCCGCACCGTCGCCTTCACCGGCGATCTCATGCAGGCCGGCGGCATTCTCTACCAGTACCACTCCCTGGAGTACGGCTACGGCGGTCGCGAGGGCGTCATCTACACCCTCCAGTCCGCCCAGGCTCTACGCAAGCGCTCCCCTGATCTCGCCCTTCCTTCCCACGGCGATCCCATCGACGATCCGGTCGACGACTGCCACCGCCTTGAGGACGGCCTTATGGCCGTCACCCGTCTCGGCGGCGGCACCCGCATCCTCCCCTCCACCTTCCCACCCTTCAGCGACATCCTTCCCGACGCCCGCTACATCCAGGTCTCGCGCCACCTGCTGTGGAGCGGTCCGCACACCGTCTCGAACTTCTATGTCATCCTCTCCGAGTCCGGCAAGGCCTGCTTCGTCGACTACGGCCACTCTTACTTATCTCATATGGGAGTCAGCGGTGATCGCGAAGATTTCGACACCATGCGGTTCATCGTCCATCACCTCGACGAACTCCGCGACACTTACGGTGTCACTGAAATTGATCTCGTCCTCATCACCCACATCCACGACGATCACACCGTCGGCATCCCCTATCTCCAGCGCCACGAGGGCGCGCAGGCCTGGGCATTGGACGAGGTGGCCCAGGTCCTCGCCAGCCCCGCCGAGTGGTCCAGCACCCCCTGCACCCTGAAGAAGCCGATCGAGTTCTCCCGCGTCTTCACCGACGGCGACACCTTCTCCTGGGAGGAGTATGAATTCGAAATCCACCACGCCCCTGGACAAACCGAATTCCACTCCGTCATCGCCGCCGCCATCGACGGCCGCAAAGTCGCCTTCACCGGCGACAATGTCTTCACCGATCTCGCCCCCGGCATGGATGGCGGCCTCACCAATCAGCTCTTCCAGACGACCGTCCTGCGCAACAGCTACCAGCTCTGGATGCACCAGAAATGCGCCGATGTCATGGACCTCGTAGCCCCCGATCTCGTCTGCCCCGGCCACCGCCAACTCATTCCTTGGGACGACTCCAAATCCCTCGAATATCGGGATTACATCAACCGCGGCGAGCGCGTCGTGCGCCGGCTCACCGGCGAGTCCACCGGCCAATCAGTCGACCTCTTCTGGGCGCGCCTGCGGCCCTATCTGCTCGAAGTCGCCCCGGGCGCCGAGGCCACCTACACCCTCATGCTGCGCAACAACTTCGACGCCGACACCCGTTTCGAGGCCCGCCTCCTCGCGCCCGCCGGCTGGGAGACATCCACCGAATTCGCCGAACTAACTCTGGCCTCCGGCGCTCGCGGCGAGCTTCAGTTCACCGCCACCGCTCCCAGCGGGCCGGACCTCCGCCGCATTCTCACCGTCGAGATACGCATCGACGGCGTCGGCCAGGGGCCCATCGCAGAAGCCGTCGTCACCGTGCGCGAAACCGCCTAGTCCCGCCTGTCCGCCTCCGCTGGTAGCCTAAGACGTGCTGTGCCCGGGCCGTGGCCCGACCTGCGCGCAGGTCGGGATCCGTCATTCTAAATATCAACTCGCACCCGCTGGTAGCTCAAAACGGCTTATGGCCGCGCTGGTAGCTCAAAACGGCCTGTGGCTGCGCCGCATCTGCTGGTAGCTCAAGACGGCCTGTGGCCGCGGCCGCGAAGCGAGAGGTAGATCGACCGGATACGCTGCCCTTCCAGCGCCGTCACCCGCAATATCCAGTCCTCATGCAGCACCACCTCGCCGCGCCGCGGAATACTCCCCAGGCGATCCAGGATGAATCCCGCCACCGTCTCATAGTCGCCTTCCGGCAGCCGGCATCCGGCGATTTCCGCCACTTCGTCCAGGTGCGCCAGGCCCTCCACCCGGTACCGGTCCGGTCCCGTCGCCCGCACCATGGCCGGGCTTCCGTTCTGCTCGCCGGCCAGATCCCCCACCAGCTCCTCCGCCAGGTCTTCCATCGTGACGATCCCCGCCGGCGACCCGTGCTCGTCCACCACCAGCGCGATCTGGCTGCGGTTCCGTCTCAGTTCTGACGCCAGGTCCGCCACCCCCGCCGATTCCGGCACCGCCATCAGCGGCCGGATGATTCGGCGCGGCAACCGCCGATCCCACTCCCGCTGCTCCAGCCCCAGCAGGTCCTTCGCATGCACGAATCCCCCCACCACCCCCGGATTGCCGTCGTACACTGGGAACCGCGAATTCCCCGTCTCCACCACCAGCCGCTCCAGTTCTCGCGGCGTCGTGTCCGTGCTCGCGAATACCACCTGAACCCTGGGCACCATCACCTCCCGCACCCGCAGCGCCCCGAACGTCATCGCCTGCAGCACCAGATCGTACCCCGCCGCCCCTATCTCTCCCTGCTCCTGCAAATCCTCCAGCATCAGCGCGATTTCCACCGCCGAGTATGACGTCAGCAACTCCTGCTTCACCTCGACCCCGAACAGCCGCAGACCCCACCGCCCCGCCGCATTCAGCACCCACAGCACCACCCAGAACAGGTAAGTGAACGCCCGAAACGGCACCGCCACCCGCAGCAGCATCCGTTCCGGCGCCGCCACCGCCGCGTTCTTCGGCGCCATCTCCCCCACGATCATGTGCCCCAGCGCCACCAGCAGCAGGGTTAGCGGCACCGCGATCCCGTGCGCCAGCGCTTCCGACGGATTCCCAAACCGGCTGATGAGATCCTGAATCATCCCGGCCAGCACCGTCTCGGTGACCAATCCCATCCCCAGCGAAGAGATCGTGATCCCGAACTGGGCGCTGGCGAACATCATCGGCAAATTGCGCATCGCCTGCAGCGCCACCCGCGCCCGGACCCCGCCACCGGCCGCCAGTTCCTCGATCCGGCTCCGCCGCGCCGCCATCAGCGAGATTTCCGACGCCACGAAGAACCCGTTCAGCAACATCAGCATCAGCGTCGCCACCACGTACCAGACGTTCATGCCGGCGCTCCCGGGCCCGGCCGCACTATCCTCACCCGCGCGATCCGCAGGCCGTCCATCGCCAGGATTTGAAACCGCCATCCTCTGAACGTCGCCGCGTCCCCGATCCCCGGCATCCGCTGGAAGCGCGACAGCAGGAACCCGGCCAGCGTCTCGTAGGAACCCGCCGGAAACGCGAACCCGCAGGCCCGTTCCAGTTCCTGCGCCGTCATCAGCCCCGACACCAGCATCGACCCGTCCGCCGCCGTCTGCGGTCTCCTACCGTCCTCTTCCGGTGCGTCGTACTCGTCCTCGATGTCGCCCAGAATTTCTTCCAGGATGTCTTCCGTCGTCACTATCCCCGCCATCATCCCGTGCTCGTCCGCTACTATCGCCAGCGACGCCCGCCGCTCCCGCATGTCCACCAGCACCGCGGGAAGCCTCCCCGTCGGCGCCACCACCAGCGGCGGCTGCGTGCGGTCGCCCACCAGCACGTTCTCCCAGTTCTCCGGCGGTTCCTTCAGCGCTTCCTGTACGTGAATCACCCCCACGATTTCATCCCCATCCGCCTCATACACCGGAAATCGCGAATATCCCGATTCGTGCCCCAGCGCCGCCAGGTCCGCCAGCGTCGCCGACTCCCTGATGTCCAGCACGTTCCCCCGCGGCACCAGCACGTCCAGCGCCGTCCGGCGCCCGAAACGCAGGGCGCGCTCGATGAGTTCGATTCCCACGTCCGGCAGCAGGCCGCTCCGCGCCGACGTTCGTATCACCCTCCTCAAATCGGCCAGCCCGACGACCTCCCCGTGTTCCGCGTGCGTCTGCATGCCGAGCAGTTGTACTACCTTGTTGGCCACCGCGTTCAGCGACCACACCAGCGGCTTGTAGACTCGGTTCAGCCCATAGCCGATCGGCGCCAGCGCCAGCGCCGTCGGCAACGGCCGGGCGATCGCAAGGTTCTTCGGGATGATTTCGCCGGCCACTAGCTGCACCGACGTCAGCACCACCAGCGCCACCACCGTGGCCAGCGCGAAGCTCGATCCTTCCGGCAGAAACGGCAGCGCCGCAAGCAGCGGCTCAAACAGCGGCGCCACCACCGGCTTGGTCAGAAATCCGAGTATCAGCGAACTCACCGTGATCCCCAGCTGCGCCCCGGAAAGTTCAAAAGTCAGCGCCCGCAGCGCCCGCAGCGTGATGCGCGCCCGCCACGAGCCGCCCGCCGCCAGCGCTTCCACCTGGTAACGGCTCGCTGCCAGCAGCGCGAATTCCACTGCCACGAAAAAGGCGTTCGCCCCCAGCAGCAGCCCCACCGCCAGCAATCCCAGCAGGACTTCTATGACCCGACCCTCCCCGCCGCGCTCCCGAGCCCCACCCCCCCCGTAATTCCGCGCAACGCTGCGATCCGGTCGTCCAGAGGCGGATGCGTATTGAAAAGGCCGTTCAGCCAGGCCCGTGGTTTCTGCCGCCGGCTGTTCGCCGCGTTGTCGATCGGCGACTCAATCCACAGATGCGCCGTCGCCCGGCTCGCTGACCTCACCACCGTCTTGTCCGCTTTCAATTTCTCCAGCGCTCCGATCAGCCCGTCCGGATACCGCGTCAGCAGCACCGCGTCCGCGTCCGCCAGATACTCCCGCCGTCGCGAGATCGCGAAGTGCAGTAGTCGCGCGATGAACGGAGACAGAATCAACAACCCTACCGCCACCAGCATCAGCACCAGACCTACCGGATTGCTCCCGCCCCGTCCCCGGCCTCTCCGCCCCATCCCTCCCCACAGGAACGCCCGGAACATGAAGTCCGCCGCCAGCACCACCGTGCCGATCAACGTCACCGAAATCGTCATCACCAGCGTGTCCCGGTTCTTCACGTGCGCCAGCTCGTGTGCGACCACTCCCTCCAGTTCGTCCCGGCTCAATTTCTTCATCAACCCCGTCGTCACCGCCACCGCCGCGTGCTCCGGATTCCGCCCCGTGGCGAACGCGTTCGGCGCCTCGTCATCCACGACGTAGACTCCGGGCTTCGGCAGCCCTGCCGCCAGCGAAAGTCCCTCCACGATGTTGTGCAGCCGCGCGTCTCTGGTTTCGTCTGCGGGCTGTGCCCGGCTCATGCTCAACGCTATTCGGTCGGAGTTGTAATACGAGCCCCAGGTCATCGCCAGCGATATCCCCAGCGCGATCATGATTCCCCAGTACCCGATCCCCAGCAGCAGGCCCGCCGCCAGCCCCACCGCCGCCACCAGGGCCGTGAATACAAACATCAGCGCGTAAGTCCGCCTCACATTCGACGCCACCCGGTCATACAACATCAGCTATCCGCCCTCTCCCACCCGACCCCACGGCCGCCGAAAGATGCTGACGAAGTCAGTATCCCCCGTCATCCGCGCTCGCCGCCGTCCCGAAATCCACCCGCACCGGTTCCCGCGCCGCCTCCTCCATCTCGAAATAGGCCTTCGCCTCAAAATTGAACATCCCTGCGATCATGTTCGTCGGAAACGACTCAATCGAGTTGTCGTACTTCAATACCTGCTCGTTATAAAACTGCCTCGCATACGCAATCCGGCTCTCCGTTCCCGTCAATTCCTCCTGCAGCGACAGAAAGCTCTCATCCGC
>CAUYYU010000118.1:0-6890 GCA_963577415.1 Chloroflexota bacterium | reverse complement strand
CCGGGGCGAGCCGTCTTAGTGATAGTACTCATGCTACCCCCTTTTTCCAACAGCGCCGCCCCCACCCCACTCCCCGCCATCGACCTCTGAAACAGCCGCAATCCCTGATAGAATCCGACGCGAAGGCGTCCCGCTTGTGGGACCCTTTTTCACGATGGTGGCCGTAGCTCAGTTGGTTAGAGCGCTTGGTTGTGGCCCAAGAGGTCGGGGGTTCGATACCCCTCGGTCACCCCACCGTCACATCAATCGATTCCGTCCGTTTCCGGATCCAGGGAGAAGAATCGAGCCGGTTGGCTTGTTGGACGTGTCTGAGAGATTAGGACAGCTGCTTCCATGAGCATCGCCCGAAGAGTCATGCTGGGCACGGTGCTGATAGTGCTCACCTCCATCATCTCGGGCCTCGTGGTGCTGGATGTCTACCTCCGCCGAGCCACTGCCGTCTCCGACGCGTTTCTGCCCACTCCCACCCCCGCAGTCGAGCGCACGTCTCCGCCGATCCTCCCGCCGCCTACGCCCACGTTTGAAATCATCACCATCGAGCTGCCGCCGACGGACGTCACCCCGCCCCCCACGGCGGTGCCCGTCGTGCGGGAGGAGGACCAACCCAAGGAGGAGTTCTACACCATCCAGGCCGGCGATACCCTTTCCGCCATCGCCGCCCGCTATGACGTTTCGATGGAATCAATCATGTCGGCAAACGACATCGCCGACGCGGCGCTGATACAGGTCCGGCAGGAGCTGGTGATTCCGCTGGAGTGACGCCGGCCGAACCCCGCGGCTGAACAGGTCGTCACGCCTCAGATATTAAGATCCCCGTCAATCTCCCAAGGCGATATCCACTCGGTCTCCGCCGGCAGGACCAGATCGTCTTTGCCGAGCTTGCAGAACTTGATTACCCGATCAAGTTTTTGCGCTTCGGCGAAGGCCATTGCCAGCAGTTTGGATTTTTCGTTGTAGTTGGCTAGGGCCACGAGCCCGGCGACCCTCATGCCGGGTTGCACCAGTTCGGGGTCGGGCGCTTTGAACCCCAGGGCTCGCAGCTGCCGGCAGACATCCACGTAGGAGCGGGCGATGTCCGCTTGCAGATCTTCTCGGTTGGGATCGAGCATGCGCAGGTATTTTGCGGTCTGTTTCGGAACATCCTTAACGCGGTTGTCTAGGTCGCGCTTTAGTTTGAAGGCGACCATGAACGGCGTCGAATCGACACCACTCATGGCGAGGATGTCGAGCCGGGCCGGCGGCTGGCCGGAAACGATTTGTCGGTCGATTACCAGCAGCGGCGTGCCCTCCAAATTGGCGCGGCTGCACTCCTCCTCCCACTTCCCCTCGGGCTGCACGTACCGATCGGAAACCAATTTCCGAATTTCGGGCAGAGCGTCCGAGTAATTCCGGGCGAACTCGCGGGTCACAGCGAAGCGGGCGTACGGATTCCGCTCGCTGTTCATGTTTGGCTGCTGAGCCAGGGGCGAATCGTGCAGGTAGGCCTTGTGGATAACCAGGCTCGCGGTGCGACTATTGCCGTTCCACTGCACCCGGGCCAGCGAACACTGGGCGTCATACGCATTCAGGTAGTTTCCCCGTAGCCGCACGTCCAGACCAAGGTCCTTGAAGATGTCTACCAGCGCTTGCCCGGGGCCGGTCCGCAGCCAGGCGAAAAAAAGTCTCGGAAAGCCCGCGACGGAACCTAGTTCTCTCTGACTGCTCTTTCATGACCAGCCGCACGTCTCCTATCGACAGACCGTCCAGTCTGGGAGAACCGAAACAGCTAGCCCCGGGCCTCCCTCAGTCCAGCACGAGCACCCGGCAGGGGGACGAGACCAGACCTTCGATGGCCAGCGGCAGGGCCATGATCGCCACGCGGTCGCCCTCCACTTGGTTCAGGTTGGTCAGGTTCTTGATTATGGGCACGCCCTGATCCAGGAAGGCGCTGTAGGAGCCGACCGACTGCCCGTCGCCGATGATGATGTTCTCGTCGAACCCGACCAGCTTTGCTCCCAGGTCCACCAACCACTTGCCCGCCTGCGGTGTGAACATCGGGGTGAATTCCGACCCGCTCCGGTTGCAGATGAGCACCACGTCACCCTGCAAGAGCGCGACCCCGGCGCTCGCCTGGACCTCCGCCATACCGATCACCGAGTCCGGCCTGGTCACCTGAAAGCGCAGCACGATCCCTTCGCCGAAAAAGGTCTTCGGGTCGAGGTCCGACAGCGTCTTACCGTTCAGGTCGGTATGTTGCGGCGCGAGGATGTGCGTGCCGATCTCCCCCGAGATTTCCAGGCGGTTTGTCCGCGTCGGTTTGCCCCGCGAGTCCCCTTGCTCGAAGATGAGACTGCGCAGGCCGGCCTCGCTGCCGTTTGGCTTTAGCCACTGGGTGGCGTCAATTACGTTTCTGGGCAATGAACGTCCTCACTCGGAAGCGAATACCAAGGGCCAGGCCCCGCGACCAACGATAATACCGGCCCGTCGCCCGCGAGACGAGGCGGAAGCTGCCTACCCCACCGCTATCGGCTGGCCGAACTCCGGCAATTCGGCCTCGATCCCCATCCCTGCCGCCGTCGCCGCCATCAGGTCCGGGTACAGCGTGTGGATCGGTATTAGCAGCTTCGGATTGATGATCTCCATCAACCTGTAGATGTCCTCCTTCGGCGCGTGCCCGCCGGCGTGGAAACCTCGATGCCTGGGCTCGTCGATTTCGGGATCGCCCACCAGCCCCAGCCCGAACCGCTCTACCCAATTGCGCAATCTCTTTACCGATAACTCCATCTGAAGGTCATAGGGCTCTGAGGTTGAATAGATATAAGTCCCACCCGGCGGATTGATGTCTATGAGGCGCGGCAGGTCGTAGATGCTGAGGCACAGCAGGTAATCCCGGGGCGAAGCCGACACCTCTTTCCAGTTCACGATGGCGTACTGGTGGCGCTCCAGGACGTTGCGTTTCCACACCGGCGTGGTCCCTTCGCGGTCGCTGAACACGTACATTCCGGCGGCCGCGTCGGGCAGTGGCGTCGTCGAGTCCGCCGTCGCGATCGCCCCCAGCAGATGGGCGTCCCGGGCCAGCACCACCAGCTTGCGCCCGTTTTGGCGGGCGATCTCCAGGAAAATTACCAACCGCTCGATATTGCGCGGTCCAAAATCGGCCACCACCAGCCCCTTCGACCCGGCAACCGCGTCCATCGCCCTCCTACTCACCACAGCTTCGTCCGCCGGTTTCGAGTCCTCCGGGGACACTCGCGTGCCCTCGCACAGCAGAGCCACCGGCTTCAACTCGCGAGCGGCCTCGGCGAACGCGAGCGTCTTGTCCCCGCTGGCGCCATGCATCCTCACGTCCCCCGTGTAGACCACCCACCCGGCGGAAGTTTCCACCGCGAACGCCTGCGCTCCCGGGATCGAGTGATCGACCGGGTAATTCCGCACCGGCAGTGACGCGACGTTGCCCGAAAACGCCTCCACCGGCGGCCCCACCAGCGTGTCCTTTGGATTGCCCCTGGTCAGCCATATTTCGTCCGCCGCCGCCGACCAGTTCTGGTGATCCGTTATCAGCCATGGCCGTCGGACTCCCGGTGAACCGCGGATGTGGCCGATCCGTTGCTCCTCCGTGTTCTCTTCGCGCTCCCGCCAGTAGGCCACCTCGGCGTCTAGGCCGGACTGGCCCGTGTCCTGCATCGACTTGGCGATCAGCGCCGTGACCGCCGAGGCCACGATAGGGATGTCTCCGGCCAGAAAGGCGATGTGTCCAGTGTGGTCGATGTGGGCGTGACTCAGCAGCAGTGCCGACGGGTGGCACTCGTACTCGCCCCAGCGCCGGCGCGCCTCCTGCCAGCCCACCGGGTCTAGCGACTCCACCGCCGCGTCGGCCCGGTAGATCCCGCCGATCGGCGGGATGATGCCCATCATCAGGTAGTCGTAAGTGCCCGACGTGCTGCCACGCGGATTCAGGAACTCGGCGAAGTAGCGGCTGTTGGCCTCGAAATTCATCCCGAAGTCGAACAGCAGATCGATCTTGCCGTCGCGCAGCAGGATTTTGTTGCCGCCGATCTGCCCGTTACCCCCGAAGACGGTGATTGTTACTTCAGCCAACGTCCTCGCCGTCCCCGGGGCTTGCCTCATCGCTCGGCCGCATGAACTGCCGATGCTCCAGCGGCGGCTTGCCGGCGGCGCTCTCGCCGCGTGCCTTGCGCGCTTTCCACGGACCCTTTCCGTAGGTCAGCCCCACACCGATGAGCGCCAGCGCTAGCACCAGCGCGGTGATCTGCGCGGGTCCGATCTCCGGCATCAGCGGCGGCGCCCACGGCTCACTATGTTTCGATCCCTTCGTTGGCTGTGAGTCCGTGAAAACGGAGCTGGCTGTAGGGCGGTCATTGCCACGCGATCTCCTGGTCCGGCGACAGCATGTGTATCCAGGTGTGCCCCGGCCTGAGCGCGATCGGTTCCCCGGCGTCGTCGAAGTACCGGGTGCGATCGGCCAGGTTTTCCCTCACCCAGCGACCATTCAATGCCAGGCCGTCCCGAAAAATGTACACGTCGCCTTGTCCCAGGGTGTCGATCGCCAGGCTGAGGTTGCCCAGGAAGTCTTCCTCGAATTCCGTGGCCACGATGTTGGTGTACTGCACCACCACGTTGCCCACCCTGATTTGCGCCCCGGTGGCGCCGTCGATGTGCGGCCCGTTATGTTGCGATTTCTTGTACAGGCGAGTCTCTGGCTCGAACTC
Organism: Chloroflexota bacterium; assembly: GCA_963577415.1. Taxonomy (GTDB): domain Bacteria; phylum Chloroflexota; class UBA11872; order UBA11872; family VXNJ01; genus JASLPR01. The sequence continues at coordinate 2,181 of CAUYYU010000118.1, read as the reverse complement.
GTAAACCGAGCGGTACGTGTCCGACGGGGCCGGTGGAATCGGAATCGTGATCGTCTCGACGTCGCCTGCTTCAGGTTCCCCTCTATAGAACAGCGTCGGCGCCAGCTCCACCTCTCCCGGCAGCCCTGCGGCCACCCCGGCCTCCCTCAGTGCGGGCAGATCGATGAACGTGTTGTGCGGCGCGAAACGGTCGGTCGTCCGGTAGTACGGCCCGCCCCCTCCATAAAAGAACTCGTCCCGGTCCAGTGGCCCGAGCACCTGCAGGCTCTCTCGCACCGGCGGGCTGCCGCCCACGTGCGCGAACAGGGCGTCGAACTCCCGGATGAGGTCCACGTCGATGAAGCGCGCGCTGCGGATCGGCCCCACGCGGGGGGCGTCGCTGATCACGAAGAGGCAGGTGAAGCGCGTCACCCCGCCCTCGGTGACGTGCTCGTACACCACCTCCGCCTCGCTGATACCCCATTGCGGCCGCGCTCCCGGGTCGTTGGCGATCTTCACCGCGACCGGCCGCCGCACTGCTACCGGCTGGCTGGTCACAATTCCACTCAACGGCGAGCGCGGCAGGGGAATGGGGGTCTCCGTCGGGGTCGGTTCGGGCGTAGGGGTCTCGGTAGGAGCGGCAGTTTCCGTGGGCGCCGGTGTCGTCGGCGTTGCCGCTATGGTCGCCGAGGCTGGCGATTCTGTCGCCTCCGGCGTTGCCGCTACATTCGCCGCCGACTCCGCCGGGATTGAATCCTCGTCCGGTTTCACGGTCGGACCCGCCGCCGAATCCGCCGTGAGTACGGCGGTCTCCGTAAGCTCGGTTCCACGCTGGCCGCCTCGGGTCAGCACCACGCCCACCGCCAACCCCCCGACCACCACGACCGCCCCGCTCCCCAGCGCCAGCAATCCGCGGCGGCTGACCCTCCTCAGGCCACCCCGATCGGTTCGATTGCTGGACATGGAGGCGTTGTCTCACGATCTGTTCGCCGCGATCCCGGACAGGGCCGGCGCGGGCTCTGCGCCCGACGATTCGCAGCGGGTCCAAGAGCGATGGCATACATTTACTGACGTGTTTCTCGGCTAACCTTAACTCGCAGCCGAATCTACTCGTGATGGCTACCAACAAAATGACTGACCCCGAACGCCCGAGCCACATCTAAGACGACGACATCAGCCGTCTTCCCGTCGAGCTCGCCCGCCTGCACCAGATCGCCGAAGAGCTCTTTCCCGGCCATGACGGCGCTTTCGACGCCCTGATCAAAGCCGCCGACACCGGTCTCTACGCCGCGAAGGGCGCCGGCCGCAACAAGGTTTGCCACCTCACCGCCGACGCTCCGGTCTGACAACGCCGGCCGACCTAAAGAAGACCGTCCCGAGGACGGCGGTATGGTGCTACTCGGTGAGACTGATCGTATTGATCAGGCCCCGGTACGCCTCTTCGAGTTCTCTGGCCTAGGCTTCGATGACGTTGCCGGAGGGCGCCTCGATACTGGGATCTTCGCCCCAGCCGAATACCTGGACGACGTACTCGACGGGCTGGCCGTCATCGTCTTTCCTAGGATAGACGAGGGTGGTCACATCGTAGGTGGACTTGTCGATGAGGATCTTCTGATCCGGCTCATTGACGTGTTCCAGAACGAAACATTGCCCGACCCGGCATGGGGCCTCGCCGGCCGGGGTCCACCCGCGACTGCCGTTGATTCCCCGTCCAAAAATGCCATCCATTTCCAGATTGCGGGTGACGCTGAGTTCGCCCCGGGCGAGGTCGTTGGCCGCCATCATCATCCACCCGCTTTCTTGCCCCAAGATGTTGGATCAAAAGTGGATAACGTCGCCGATTCTTCTGGATCTGAATACTGGACTCGCCGCCGCCGGTCTTGATGGTGTAAATGACTTCGCCTATGAGGACGGGCCTGGTGGAGAGTTTCGATTCGCTCGTGGTATCGAGGAAAATGCCTTCGGTTCCTTGGTTGTGGCTGGATTCGACCATCACTATTCCCTGCGGAGGGTCGGAGGCGATGTCGTCGAAAAAGCGGGTCACGTCGAACGGTTTGGGGAGAGATCTTCGTCACCGCCGTAGGCGTTGACGAGGGTCGTGAGGAGCAGGACGAGCAGTAGCGATAGCGTGAGCTTCATAGCCCCACTCTAACGCTCGGGACCGCGGCGCGATCCGTCCGGTGCTTGGCGCTCCGGGTAGAG
>CAUYYU010000117.1:0-6893 GCA_963577415.1 Chloroflexota bacterium | reverse complement strand
GCACCTGGTGGACATGAATGAACGGGTGCTCGAGGCCACCTCCGACTATGTGCACGAACGCTACGGCGACGACTTCCCGGTCCACCTTCGGGGAATTGACTCCCGCGCGAATCCGATGCTCATTCGCGGCGCCGACGCCTCCGCGCTTGGCAAATTGCACGCTGGCTGCTCCTTCCAGAGCTACTACCCGATCGCGCCGGCGACCGAGGAAAGTGAAGTACTCATATCCTTGCAAAGCGAATACCCGATCGTTGTTTTGCAAGGAGAAGATGAGATCGCTTGCATCAACATGTCCATTGGCGCCGCCCATGCTGGCGCCCGTGCCTCCACCGCTACTTCCGGACCGGGATTTTCCCTCATGGCCGAGGGTCTCGGATTTGCCTCGATCACCGAAGCTCCGGGGCTGGTGCTAACCGTTTATCAGCGCGGCGGGCCCAGCACCGGTTTGCCAACGCGTCAGTCGCAAGGGGATTTGCGATTCGCCGTCCACCCCGGTCACAGCGAATTCCCCCATGTCGTGCTGGCGCCCGGAGACGTTCAGGAAACCCTCTCCCTCACCTTCAAAGCCTTCAACTACGCCGATCGGTACCAGTTGCCCGTAATCGTCATGATGGATCGGTTTCTCGCCAACAGCTTTTGGACCGTGGATGAGCTCAGCTTCGAAGGTCTGCAGGTCGACCGCGGGGAGTTCTACCAGCCCAACGGCAGGGAATCCTACAAGCGGCATCAGGTCACGGAATCCGGCGTTAGCCCGAGAAGCGTTCCGGGGCAGCCGGGCGGTCAGTTCGTCACCACCAGCGACGAGCACAATGAATATGGAAAAATTAGCGAAGGCATCCCCAACCGGCATGCTCAGGTCGAGAAGCGAATGCGAAAACTGGCCCAGGTAGAACGGGATGCGCCGGTGGAGGATCGCTGGGAACTCCACGGCACCGAAGATGCCGACGTGACCGTCGTAGCTTGGGGATCGACTAAAGGTGCGATACTGGACGCTCACCATGTCGTCGAGCGCGAGGGAATCTCGGTCAACTATCTGCAAATCCGAATGCTCCGGCCGTTTCCGGCGGATGCCGTCGCGACGATTCTTGAGAAGGCAAAGATGCCCGTTCTCCTTGAGGACAACTTCGAAGGTCAGCTCGGCCGCCTCATCGCCGAGGAGACCGGGATAAAGATCGACCGGATGCTGCTTAAATACAGCGGCCGGCCGTTCTCCCAGAACGAGGTCGAGACCGGATTGATCCAGGCCGCACGAGGTGGACCGGAGCGGATTGTGCTGAGCACCGAAAAGAGTGGTGTGTAAGGCCGGCAGGCGCGCCGGCTGTGAGATAGAGAGTTTCCCTAGATGGCAATCGCAACTGAAGTAAGCCCAGCGGACTTCCGGACTGACATACACCCGGATTGGTGCCCGGGCTGTGGGGATTTCGGCATATTGAACGCCATCCGGCAGGCGCTGGCTGAACTGAATATCCAGCCCCACGATGTCCTCACTGTTTCCGGCATAGGGTGCTCTGGTAAAACTCCCCACTACATCAAATCTTATGGTCTGCACACTCTTCACGGCCGCTCCCTGCCGGTTGCAACCGGCGCGAAGCTAGCCAACAGCGAATTGACAGTGCTGGCGATGGGTGGGGACGGCGACGGATACGGAATCGGCGCGGGCCACTTCGTCAACGCCGGCCGCAGGAACCTGGACCTGACCTACATCGTTTTTAACAACGGTGTTTATGGTCTCACAAAGGGGCAGTCCTCCCCTACTTTGCGACGGGGTGACCAGACTAGGTCGATGAAAGAGCCGTCAATTCAGGACAATATCAATCCCATCGCTATCGCCATCGCTGCTGGCTACACGTTTGTCGCCCGCGGCTACGCGATGGATGTCAAGTCCATGAAGGCCATCCTCATAAAGGCCATACAACACCGGGGCACGGCGATCATTGACGTCCTTCAGCCCTGCCCCGTCTACAACGACTTGCAAACCGCCGAGTTCTACGCCGGACGCGACCTCGCCACCGCGATTCCGCGGGTGTATAAGCTGGAAGATGAGGGCTTCGATCCCTACGTCCACGACCCTGACGATGGTGATGAGATCATCGCGAAAAAGGTGGCCGCCACCGCCAGATCGTTTGAATGGGGCGATCGCATCCCGATCGGGATATTCTACGGGGTCGATCTTCCGACCCTAGGCGATGGTTTTGCCGCTCACCGGCCCGACGCCCCCACTACCTCCATCCACAAACAGGCGCAGCCCGGACAGGATGTGACCTCGGTACTCGGGCGTTTCCGCTAGCCGTCCTGTTCTCGACTCCGCGATTGCTAGGCAAAGCGAGGGGAACTCCAATCAAAGGTATCTTCCCGTCAGGAGGGCCCGCACTCGGTAATACGGGAGATAGAGCAGGCTCCGCCGCTGGTTGCGCAACCGCTCGCCGATTGACGGGCGCCGGTATGTGATCAGCGTCCGGGTCGCGGTTGTCGTGCGATTCTCGATCGCCGCCCGTAAATCCGCTGCCGACGAACCTGGGAAGAGTGTCGCGACCCGGCCCACGTCACCAAAATGCGCATCCGTCCCGCCGACGGCCGCGCCCAGGGCGTCGGCGTGGGATAAATAGAAGTCAAGCAAGCGGGCCCGACGCTTATTGGACAAATACTGACTGTCGAGTTCGATGCCATCGAACGTCGTCTTTTCAAGCCACCCCCGGATGGTGCCTTCCGATGTCGCCCCCGGAAACGGCAGAAAAGGATGGGCGATGATCGCCAGGCCACCCTGAGCCCGGATACGGGCAACCGTATCCGGCACCGTTTTGAAAAGCGGAATCGCTCGCTCCAGAAAAAGCCCCACAATATGGTGTTGGCGCCGGGTCGTGATCTCTTGGCCGACAATCGCCTCGAGTCCGTGTTTCGCCGCCGCCCGCACGCCGCCAAGCGCCGCGTCGATCATGTCGTGATCCGTTATGGCGACCACGGCGAGTCCCCGGTCCCTGGCCAGAGCGAAATTATCCGCCGCTGTGAAAATCCCGTCGCTGTGATCCGTGTGGCTATGCAGCTCGGCCGCCGAGAAGCCCTCCGGCAGAATCAGCCGGCCGGCCGAATCTACGGGGAGCGGATCGACACGGAATGGTTCCGTGCCGCTTTCAGGATGGTGGCTGTACCCGGTCATGATTGCTTATGGATTCCTCGGATGACGGCATAATCTAGCCCAGCGGCAGAGCGACCGCCTACCGGAGGAAGCATGGACGATCCCGCCGAAAGGCGACAGCTAGACAAGTTTCTACAATATCCTCTTGCCTACGCTCGGCAGGCGCTCCGCTACGCTCAGGAACTCGGAATCGCGCCCGCGTGCATTGTGCGATCGGCCGACACCGTCCGCGCGGTCGCTCAGGGACACGCGCCGGAGAACTCCCTGTTCGAGTTCACCTCCGACGCCCCGCCGCGCCCTGGAAAGCCCGCCCGGCCCAGGCCCCGGCCGATGGTCATACGTGATCGGACCTTCATCTGGGGTTCCCAGACTTACGTAATGGCGATCGTAAATGTCACTACTGATTCCTTTTCCGGAGACGGCCTGTGGGACGCGCCCGGCGCGGTCCGCGAGAAGATTGAAACGGCTATATCCGGCGGAGCCGACGTGATCGATATCGGCGGCGAATCAACCCGCCCCGGAGCTTCCAAAATATCCGCCGCCGAGGAGATAGAGCGGGTGTTACCCGCCATTGCGATCGCCCGGGAAATGACTGAAATCCCAGTGTCAATCGATACGTACAAAGCCGAGGTCGCCCGTGCCGCCGTCGAGGCTGGCGCCGACCTTGTCAATGACGTCTGGGGAACGACCGCCGACCCGGAAATGGCTGCCACCGTGGCCGGCCTTGGATGTCCGTTCATAATCACGCACAACCGCGCCGCAGCGGCGGTTCAAGGAGAAATCGGGCCACATTTCAGGGAGGTCGATTATGGCGATGTGGTCGGCTCGGTCTATGCCGTTCTGGAACGACTGCTGGACGGAGCCATTTCTGCCAGAATATCGTGCGAAAACGTCATCTTGGACCCGGGAATCGGCTTCGGGAAGACTCCGCCGCAAAACGTGGAACTGATGGGGCGGTTGGAAATCTTGAACGGCCTCGGTCAACCGTTACTCCTCGGAGCGTCCCGCAAATCGTTCATCGGCCATACCCTGGGTGATGGCACGGCTGATCGCTTGATGGGCACCACGGCGGCCAACATGGCCGCGATCGCCCAGGGTGTGGATATCATTCGCGTGCACGACGTGTCCCAGGCCGTACAGGCCGCCCGGGTGATGGACTCGATTCTCGGCCGGGCTCGCCCGGACGCCGTAATTGAGTAATATGCGGTCGGTCCTAGGCACCCAGGAGAATCGGCCGCAAGCATGAGCAGACGCGATCCAGGATATCGGCTGACGTTTGTGTGGTTGGCATTGTGGGCGGGCGGACTCGGCGTCCTGGCTCTCTTTTTTCCGGGCCTGGCGGCCGGCGCTCTGGGTGTCACCACCGGCGAGAATGGCTTCCTGGTTTCGCTCTTCGGTTCATTTCTGATCCCCTGGGGGGCCGGTTTGCTTCTAGCGGCTCGTTCCAGCCGTCCGACTCGCACCTGGGCCGCGCTGGCCCTGGTGCAATCCTTGAGCGGCGCAGTCGTAACTACGTTCTTCTTGGGTCGGGGCGTGCTGGACACCGGCAATGCCATCGTCTTCTTCGCCGTGTTCGCGGTCGGGGCAGCCGGAATCCTAGTGTTTGGCCACGAGGAAGTGTGGGGAAGATCGTCAGGAGCCGCAAACGTCGTCTTCGGTAGGGATCCGAACTCTGGGTCGCAGCGGTCGTACACGGTTTCCGTTGAAGACGACGCTGATGAGGACGGCGACTAGGCAGTCGCTGCGCTGAAGGGCGGACGCGATTCTCTGCTAGTCGCAGGTACCGCCCCTCACGAGTTCGACAAAAGGTCATCGACCAGGCGCGCGAGCCCCAGCGCGTTACTGCCTTTGATCAACACCAGATCGCCGGGCCGCAACTCCTGGCGCAACCAGCCCGCGGCCTCCACCACAGCCGCACCAGAGCTGTCCGCCGACCCCGAATCGGCTTCGAAATGCCGGTAATTGGCTTGGTTCACGCCGGCCGCCATCGCTTCTCCGCCCAGAATTTCAGCGTCCGTCCCGATGGTTGCTAATTCGTCCACAAAGCCCGCTTGAGAGCCGATGGCGGCGTGGTCGTCGGCGGAGAACTGCCCGAGTTCGAGCATGTCTCCCAGCAACGCGAAGCGGCGCCCGGTCGGACGCGCTCGCCGGAGTTCCTCCAATGCGTAGATGCAGGACTCGCGATTGGCGTTATACGTGTCGTCGAGGATCGTCGCGCCTTGCACATGATGTACCTGCATGCGATGTGCCATCGGTTGGAAGGAGCCGAGACCGTTCAAAAGGCCGTCGAACGCGATGTCCAGAGCCAGTCCCAGCGCGACCGTGGCGGCAAAGGCTTCGCCCAGGTGCCGGCCTATGGCGCGGATCCGCACTTCACCGGTCCGGGTCCCGCACGTGAGCCGCACCTGCTGCCCGGACAGGTCGGGGGCCGTCTGCACCGAAGAGCCCACCACGTTCTCCCTCGGTTCACGCCCGAACCACACCACCCGGGCTCGCGTCCGGTCCGCGATCGTGGTCGAGGCCGAATCGTCCGCGTTCAGCGCCAACACGCCTTTTAGGCTCAGGTAATCCGCCAGCTCGCCCTTCGCCCGCACCACGTTCTCCGGCGATCCAAACATGCCGATGTGCGCCCTGCCGGTGTTGGTGATGATCCCGTGATGAGGACGCGCCAGTTCGCAATAACCCGCGATCTCACCCACCACCTGCGCGCCCATTTCGACCACCGCGAAGTCCGTGTCCGCGGTAATTTCCGCCAGCGTGACCGGGATGCCGAGTTCGTTATTGAAACTCTTTTCTGATTTGACCACCGTGCTTGGACCGCCGAGCGCTGCCGCCAGCGCCTCCTTCGCGGTGGTTTTGCCATTGCTTCCGGTTATTCCGATTACCTGCGTTCGGGTGGCCCGGGCGCGGAAATGACGTCCGAGCTCGGTGAGTGCGGCTAGGGAATCGAGAACCGCGATCTGTCGGGCGGCGGCCTGCTCGGAATCGAGGCGTTCTACGATCGCCGCCTTTGCTCCCCGCCCAAAAGCGTCACCCACATAGAGATTGCCATCCCCGCTGTCCGTGCGGAGCGCGATGAATAAATCGCCCTGTCCGGCGAGTCGGGAGTCGATCTGGAGTCCGTTCAGCCAGACCGCGTCATCACCGGGCAGAGGCTGATGACCAAGCGCCGTCCGCACTTCGGCCAGGGTGAAACGACCCATCAGCGAGCGTTCATGGTCAGCCGGCGCCCAGGTCGGCAAGCAGGCCGCGAAGATATTCGAGGTCGGTTCGGCTGACGTGATCTCGATCGCCGCCGCCTGAGTACTCGATGCAGTACGGACCGTCGAACCCGATGCCAATGATCGCGCCGACAATCCGGCGATAGTCCAGATCTCCGCCCGCCAACGGCCAGTGATAGTCGAAGCCCCTGGTCAGCTCGCGGCAGTTTTTGAGATGCACGTAGGTGATCCGCTCGTTCAGCGCGTCCAGGGCCTCGTCAGCATCTTCAGCGTGGGCAGTTGAGAACATATTCCCGGCATCGAAGTTCGCCCGGAGGTGCCGGCTGCCGACGCCGTCGATAATGCGCAGAGTCGCCGCCGCGGTGTCGTGAATCGTACGCATATGGGTCTCCAGTGTGATTTCAACGCCGGCGCCAGCCGCCGTTTCGGCGAGGGTTCCGGCCAGTTCGATGGCCACGGCGAAATGTTCCTCGGTCGCCACCGCCGACCCGTCCGCGGCCTCGTCATCCGGTTTCGGCGGAAGCCAGCCAATCATGGCG
>CAUYYU010000116.1:0-6895 GCA_963577415.1 Chloroflexota bacterium | reverse complement strand
AAACAGCGGTGCCGAGGGCGGGACTATGCACCGGGGCTTCCGCCGAGGCTCATGGATGTCCGCTGAACCTGTAGAACTGCCATCAGTATTCCGCAGGTGTTCGCGGAGTGCTGCTACATTCCGTCGGCGTTGCTACATCTGTTGCTATATTGCGGGCCGATCGGATCATCCTGCTGAACAGGCTCAGCACGTCAGTCGTACAGGATCATCTCGGCTTCCGGGTCTTCATCGAGATGCGTTGATGCGCATACCGGGCATCGAACGGGAGCGTCGAACGTGCAACGGCCGCCGCACTCGGTATGGTGCTTCGCCGTGGCAATTGACTCCATAGTGGTCGCATCGCCTTGATCTGATGGCAGGCGCGTTCCCGCGCCGTACTCGAAAGCGTCCCCCGCCTCTTCGATTGTCACCTCCACCCCGGCTCCGCACTTCTCACACCGCAAGACGGCAAAGAACATTCCCGGCCCTTCCATCGACATGAATCGATGGCCGCAATCTCTGCAGATCTTCCCCGTCTTCGTCCCCATGATGGACCTTCGTCTTTCTGCCATTCAGGCGTGACCTCTTCCACCCTATCAACAGAGACAGATTCGAGGCCGTCCTTTGGGGCAATTCCTTCGAACTCTCTCCCGAGTCCTGGCGGAAGATGGCTGGTGAAGTGGTTTCGGCTGCGGTCATACGGCCCCTACCGTGGGAAGCGCGGAGTCGCGAGCCACGCTGGCCCAGGTATCAACAGAAGCGCGTGGAGGCTCCTATCTGATGCCGAAGCTCGTCTTTAGATCCTCTGCATCGTCGGCGATTTGGCGCCATTCGAGGTTGTTCTGTATCCGCAACACATCGGACCGGTCATACAAAGTCCGATCGCCAGTATCTAGATGCTCGATGTACAGCCTCTGTTCACGTAGTTCTGACTCAATCCACAACATGATGCGGTCGTTGATCGCCCGTACCTCCGGGAACCGTCGAAGTACAACCGAGTTGGGGCCTTCGCTGCCGAGGAACCACGTCCTAATGGCCCGGTACTCGTTGATGAATGCGCCTGCTCGTTGGCCTGAATCTCGAACTCGGGCGTTCAGGTCGATGATTCGACGTGTGCCTTCGGCTTTTCGCACCCGTAACTCGTCCCAATCCGCAAGCCACGCCGTTACTTCCGGACGTACGGTAGGAGTGGGACGTACGGTAGGTGTGGGAGTGAGAATGGGAGCTTGTGGCCCCGGGGACGGCGATCCTTGCCCGACCGGCGACCAAGCAGGGTAGGCATCCCACTCGGGATCATCGGTCAAGCGCCGGATACTGCCGCCGCTAGCGTTCATCACGTAGATGTCGTATTGGCCGTCGCTGTACCTGTCGCTGTACCTGTCAAAGACGATCTCATTGCTGTCGGCCGACCAGTCAGGCGAACCATCCCACTCTGGGCCGGTTGTCAAAGCCCGAAGGTTGCCGCCGGCCGCGTCCACAATGTAGATGCCCCCATCACCGTCGCGGTTGCTCTCAAACACGATCTTGTCGCCGTCTCCCGACCAGTCAGGGGCAGCATCCTGAAAGTGACCGTAAGTTAGCTGCCTGATGTCGCTGCCGTCGGCGTCCATGACATATATGTTCAGAGCACCGCCCCGGTCGCTCGCAAAAACAATCCGGGTACTATCCGGCGACCATGCGGGCCACACATCCCGGCCGGGATCATTGGTCAGGCGCCTGATACTTCCGCCGTCATAGTCCATGACGTAGATGTCGTATTGGCCGTCGTAATCGCTGTCGAACGCAATCTGCCGGCCGTTGGGCGACCAGGCAGGTGACGTGCCGACCCGGGCATCTACGCTGAGGAGCCGTACGTTGCCGCCGTCCAGGTCCATGACATACGTGGTCCATCTGCCATCACGGTCGCTATGAAACGTAATCTGGGAGCCGTCAGGGGACCACGCTGGTTGCCCATCCCCCCCGGGGTCATTCGTCAGCTGCCGCAGGTTTGATCCGTCCGCGTCCATGAGATAAATATCAGAGTCGCCGTCGCGGTCACTGCTGAACGCGATCTGGCGAGCCGTGGTTGCTGGCGCCAGTTGCCCGTCCTCGGGCCATGGGACCCAGACATCCAGCCTCGCTACCACTTCCGAAGCGGGAATCAAGTAGCCGACGCTCTCCGCGAATTGAGGGTCAAGTCCGCTCACGGCTATACCCGCTATCTCGCCTTGATCGGAGATGGCCACCCCTCCGCTGACGCCAGGGTTAAGGGCTGCATCAGTCTGGATATACTCCTGCCCTTCGATCTCGAGCCGACCGGACAGCAGCCCCCCGGTGGTTGTGATCGCCTCACTACAAAAGGGGTAGCCGATCACGATAATCTGGTCACCGGCTAGCATCGCAGCGTCATCGGCCCAAACAACCGGCGGCGGCTCAGGAATTGTCGACTGGGCCTGTAGCAACGCCAAATCTCGATCAATATCTACGGTGAGGACATTGGCTTCGGCAGTTGTTCCGTTGTCAGTAGTTACAACCAACCAATCAGCTCCGTCCACCACGTGATAATTCGTCAGAATCAGCCCGTCTACACCCAGAAGGACTCCCGATCCACATCCGTACGATCCTTCAATACGCACAACGTAGGGCCGTATGCTTTCGACCAATTGCGCGGCCGTCGGCTTGGCAGGGGTGGGAGTGGCAGTGGGGGCTGGGGTGTCGGTAGGGACGCTAGTAGCTGTGGGAGCCGGGGTTGGGGTGGGTGTCGGTGTCGGGGTTGGTGTTGCGGTTGAGGCCGGGGTCGGTGTTGCAACGACGATACGTTCGATCACAACGGGGTCTGGCTCAGAACAAGCCACGATCACCAGCGTGAGCAGCAATCCGACGGCCACGATTCCCCGGATCGACACTGCCCCAGACACTGATGCTCCAATCCCCGAATCAAATCACGGCACCGAAACCACGAGTTGTTCGGCCGGTTCGGTGCGGCGGCCCCCAGCCCTCCGGAGCCGCTCCAGAATGTCACTTAAGATATCACCGCGAAGATCAGGTATTCAGTGACGGTTCTTGGAGACACTCCTGGGGAGAAGGTGAGTCGTGCACCGGGCTGGCGGTATCTGGACTGGCTTCATGCGTTGCCGTGAGCCGCTGGCCCGAAATATCCCGCGCTGTGTCTCAAGTCTTGGGTGGTCGATTAATGATCCTGGTGGGACCTGCTCCCCGCACGTTTGCCTGATCCCTGGGGCGTGGCGACCGCACTTGATCACGACGCCAACATCATCAACGACCTCCTACTGGTCGCGGACGGTAGGCACATCCGGCGGTTGATCGCCTCGGGCCATCATGGCGACCGGCTAGGCCCCTGAAGGGTGTGGCCGAGCCGGGAGACAGTGCGACCGCGCGCAGCGGTTGCATGCCGGATGTACTCCGGGCAGGATCGATCGCTTTCCATCGCGATGGGATCGGGGGTAGGAGTTGGGCTTGCCCGGGTCGCTTCCCTGCGTCCTGCCCCCTGGAGATGACACGACCATGCGAATCTACGCGACGGCAGTGCCCTCGGCGATGCGGGAAGCGGCTGAGGATTTGAACGCAATAATGCGCCCCGCTTCGGACGAAACGGAGCGAAGCGGGCGAGCCTCGTAGGGCGGATGCAGCCGGTTTCGGCAGCTGGTTGCTACATCCGTTGCTACATTCGACCCGCTCAATTGACGGGTAGCTCAACAACCACAGGAGTGGGTGAACGCTGAGAGGGCCAGCCGGTGCCGAGGGCGGGACTTGAACCCGCACAACCCGAAGGTCACTAGCCCCTCAAGCTAGCGCGTCTGCCAATTCCGCCACCTCGGCCGATAGCGGCGCAATTATACCCGCCTCATCGAGCGCGGACCCCATCTACCACGGTCCCGTCACACCTGCCCCTGCCGGTAAGTCTCAGCCGCCCCACTCCCTTTTCTCCGATACAATTACCCAACACCCTCAACCCAGATTCCCGCCCCCGAAAGCCACCCTAATTGCCAGATTTCCAGCTCATCACCGAGATGACCCCGCGCGGCGACCAGCCCGAGGCCATCAAACGTCTGATTGAAGGCTTCCACGCCGGCGAGAAATACCAGACCCTCATGGGTGTCACCGGTTCCGGCAAGACCTTCACCATGGCCAACGTCATCGCCGAAATCCAGAAACCCACCCTCGTCCTAGCCCCCAACAAGACCCTCGCCGCCCAGCTTTGTTCCGAGTTTCGCGAGTTCTTCCCCGACAACGCCATCGAGTACTTCGTCTCTTACTACGACTACTACCAGCCCGAAGCCTACATGCCCTCCACCGACACCTACATCGAGAAAGACTCGGATATCAACGAGGAGATCGACAAGCTCCGCATGTCCGCCACTCGCTCCGTCTTCAGCCGCCGCGACGTCATCGTCGTCGCCAGCGTCTCCTGCATCTATGGCATCGGTTCACCCGAGGACTACGGCCGCATGACCCTCACCCTCAAGGTCGGCGAAGAGTACATCCTCTATCGTCTCCTGCGCCGCCTTGCCGGAATCCAGTACGAGCGCAACGACGTCGCTCCCTCCCGCGGCAAATTCCGGGTCCGCGGCGACGTTGTCGAGATCTTTCCCTCCTACGACGACTACGCCTTCCGCCTGGAATTCTTCGGTGACGAGCTCGAAAAAATCGTCCAAATCGACCCCCTTACCGGCGAGATTCTCGAATCCCTCGAGACCATCGACATTCACCCCGCCCGCCACTACGTCACCCCTACCGACCGCCTTGAGCGCGCCATCAAAGGCATCCTCGTCGAGCTGGACGAAGTCCTCGCCGACATGGAAAAGAAGGGGCTGGTCCTTGAAGCCGCCCGGCTGGAGCAGCGCACCCGATTCGACATCGAGATGCTCCGCGAAGTCGGCCATTGCAGCGGCATCGAGAACTACACCCGCCACATCACCGGCCGCGCTCCCGGCGAACCGCCTTGGGTCCTCATCGACTACCTACCCGACGACAGCCTCATCATCGTCGACGAATCCCACCTCGCCCTTTCCCAGATCGGCGGCATGCTCGGCGGCGATCGCAGCCGCAAGAAATCCCTAGTCGACTACGGCTTCCGCCTTCCCTCCGCTTACGACAACCGCCCCCTCTCCTTCGACGAATTCCTCGCCCACGTCAACCAGGCCATCTTCTCCTCCGCCACCCCCGGCGCCTTCGAATTCGAGCACAGCGATCGCATCGTCGAGCAGATCGTCCGCCCCACCGGACTCATCGATCCTTCCATCGAAGTCAAACCCACCAAAGGCCAGATCGACGACCTCCTCGCCGAAATCCAGAAGCGCGTCAAACTCCACGAGCGCATCCTGGTCACCACCCTCACCAAGCGCATGTCCGAAGACCTCGCCGACTACCTCGCCGAGATGGGCATCAAAGTCCATTACCTCCACTCCGAGGTCGACACCCTCGAGCGCATCGAGATTCTCAGCGACCTCCGCCGCGGCGTTTACGACGTCGTCGTCGGCATCAACCTGCTCCGCGAAGGACTCGACCTCCCCGAGGTCTCCCTGGTCGCCATCCTCGACGCCGACAAAGAAGGCTTCCTCCGCTCCAGGGTCTCCCTCATCCAGACCGTCGGCCGCGCCGCCCGCCACATCAACGGCCACGTCATCATGTACGCCGACCGCGTCACCGACAGTATGAAAAACGCCATCGACGAAACCTATCGCCGCCGCAGCATTCAGGTCGCCTACAACCGCGAACACGGCATCACCGCCGAAAGCGTGCAGAAGGCCCACCGCGACATCCGCGAAATGCTCGTCGAAACCGCCACCGCCGCCGCCGAGGACGAACCCGTCTACGAGTCCGGCTTCGCCCGCCTCAGCGAGCCCACTCCCCGCGAGATGTCCCTGCGGATCAAGGAACTCGAAAAGAAGATGCGCCTGGCCGCCGACGCCCTCGAATTTGAACGCGCCGCCGAGCACCGCGACGAGATTTCCAGCCTCCGCCAGCGCCTCGCCGCCGTCCGGCAGCCCACCACCTGATGTATCAAGAATTTCCAATGACCAGAGCCAGGCCACTTTCCTATGGGTAGCTGGGCCCGCTTCCGCCTCCCCATCGCCGCCATCATCATCTTCGGGCTCGGCGTCGTCCTGAATTACATCGTCTTCTCCCGCGGCATCGTCATCCCCGTCCTCTGGCTCTGGCCTCTCCTCGTTACCCTGCTCTTCGGAATGGTCATCTGGGCCATCGGTGGCATGTTCCTCATCAAGCGCGTCTGGTTCTGGCTCTGGGGCGCTCCCTGGGACGCCGCCGGCTACATCGCCGGCAAGCCCAAAACCCCGAAAGAGCCCGAGGACTGACCCACCGAACAGTAAAGAGATGGGCCCAACCCGCCCTTCCTAACCATGCCCTCCAACATCGGACTGCTGGAGCTTTTCATCCTCCTGTTCCCGGTTATTCTCGGCGTCGGCGGCGCGCTGATTGTGATCGGGTCGAGGCGCCGGCCCAACCGCAACCCCTCGAATTCTCGTAAATCCTCCCCCGCCAGACCGCGATACGCCCCCCCCCCCGCGTGACCCACCCAAACCGTAGACCGCCATGACCGACTTGACTCCAGAAAGCCGGACACCCGCCAGCTCTGCCGATCATCCGGTCGACCCGGATCGACCCGAACCCGCCCCCGTCACCCGCCGCCTTCAAGCCTGGATGCTCGATTGGCTGTTCATCGGTCTCGGTTGGATACTAATTGCCATCTTCTCACCGGGACCGATCGCCGGAAGCATATTCCTCCCCGACCTGCTGTCCGAGTGGTCGCTCCTTCTCTGGCTCTTTGGCTACCGTCCCGTCTCCACCCTCCTCTGGCACGGCACCCCGGCCAAGCGACTGCTCGGTATCTACGTCGGCGACCGCGCCGGATACCCCTGTCCACCATCCGCGTGCTCGGCCGCGAGCTGTCATT
>CAUYYU010000115.1:0-6912 GCA_963577415.1 Chloroflexota bacterium | reverse complement strand
CTTTACGAGGAACTTAGCGGACTCGACAACCTGAAGTTCTTCGGCCGCCTCTACGGCCTTTCCGGCACTCGACTCGGCCAGGCCATCGAGTCGGCCCTCGAAACCGTCGGCCTCGCCGATCGCGCCGCCGACGCCGTCAGCGAATATTCCGGCGGCATGAAGCGCCGTCTCAACCTCGCCGCCGGCCTCCTACACGACCCCGAAATCCTCATTCTCGACGAGCCCACCGTCGGCGTGGACCCTCAAAGCCGCAATCACATCTTCGACAATGTCGAGCGCCTCAACGCTGCCGGCACCACCGTTATCTACACCACCCATTACATGGAGGAGGCCGAGCGTCTCTGCGATCGCGTCGCCATCATCGACCACGGCCGCCTCGTCGCCCTCGACACCCCCCGCAACCTGATCTACTCCCTCGGCGGAGGCGTGATTCAGATCGGCATCTCCCCGGACAAGCGCGCCTCCGCCGAGGCCGAACTTCTCTCCCTGGACCGCATCACCAGCGCCAAGCCCGGTCCTGATGGCACCCTCGATCTCCAGACCACCGGCGCCCAGCACGCCCTCGTCGACGTCCTCAATGCCCTCAACGCTCACGACATCCCTGTCGATAGCCTCCGCATTCTCGAACCAAACCTTGAAAGCGTTTTCCTGCGCTTCACCGGTCGGACTCTCAGGGACTGACATGCTGCACTCCATCTACGCCATCACGGCCAAAGAACTCCGCGTCTTCCTCAAGGATCTGGGAAGTCTCTTCACTTTGTTCGTTATGCCCCTCGCCTTCATCGTCATCTTCAGCCTCGCCCTCAGCGATGTCTACAGCCCGCCGGAAGACCACCCCATAGCCATCCCGATTTCCGTGGATCGGGCCGGTGAATTGGCAGTGCAAATCGCCGCCACCCTGGATTCCGCCGACGGGTTCAACGTAGTCCACAACGACGCCGACGGCGTCCCTTTCACCGCACAGTTCGTCGCCGATGCCGTCGCCGCCGGCGACTATCAGTTCGCCATCGTCTTCCCCTCCGGCTTCACCGACACCCTCACCGACCCGGCTCGCCTCCTTGGCGATGGCGCCGGATCCGTCACCGTCGAATTCATCGTCGATCCCGCCGCCACCCTGCAAGTCGTCGCCCCGATTCAGGGCGCCGTCGCCGGCGTCATCCAGCAAACCATCGGCCAGATGATGAACGCCGCCGGTGCCGAGCAGCTATTTCGGCTTCTCGAACTCCCCGACGACACCCTCGCCATGGCTCGCGCCGCAGTCGAACTCGGCCCGGCCACTTCCTGGTCTTTCCCCGTCGTAATCCAACGCGTTAATCCACCCAACGTCGAACGTGAACTCTTCCCCGATTCCTACCAGCAAAACGTCCCCGGCTACACCGTGATGTTTATGTTTTTCATCGTCACCGTGATAGCCGCGTCAGTATTCAAAGAACGCAGCAGCGGCGCTCTGCGGCGCGTCCGCGCCACCCCCGTCTCCCGCATCGCCATCGTCATCGGCAAAACCCTGCCCTTTTTCGCCATCAATTTCCTGCAGGCCGTCATCATGTTCACCGTCGCCCGCCTTGGCTTCAGCATGGATCTCGTCAATATTCCCGCCCTGCTGGTCGTCACCGCCGGCCTCTCCCTCGCCGCCACCGGCATGGGCAGCATGATCACCAACCTAGTCCGTACCGAGGCCCAGGCCGGGTCCATCGGTGTCCTCCTGATTCTGATCCTGGCCATGCTGGGCGGCTCCATGATTCCCCGCTCTATCATGCCCGAGGCCATGCAGACCATCGGCCTCATCGCGCCTCAGTCATGGGCCCTGACCGCCTACCAGGACGTGCTCGTGCGCGGTTTCGGCATCGCCAGCATCCTGCAAGAGACATTGATTCTGATCGCCTACGCAGCCGTCTTCCTCGCCGTCAGCGTCTTCCGCTTCCGCTACGAATAAGCCGGCCTTGCCTCAGGCCGGAATCGCCAGCCGCGGCTCCTCCATCCGCGGTCGCTGTCCCTGCACCACTTCCTCCTGCTTTTCCGCGCTCATCGGCTCAATCCGCTCCGCCGCGTCCAGCACCTTCGCCAGCAGATCCACCTCGCCGGCGCTCGGCGCGGTGTGCATCGGCTGCGAGTACAACCAGCCCAGCGCGTCATCGATGGCGTCCTGCTCACGATGCGGGTCGTACCACGTCGTGCAGTCCTTCTCCAGCGAACCCCACCCACCCCGCGCGATCATCTTGATCGTGTGGATTCCCACGTCGTGCTCATTCGCGTACGCCAGCAGCGCCTCCGCATCCTCCCGATACTCGGGGTTGCGGTACATCGACGCGCTCACCGGGAACATGATCGTGTCGAAGTCGAACCGCTTCAGCGCTTCCAGATGCACCTTCGGCACATACGGCCCGTGGCCCGTGATCCCCAGCCACTTCGTCAGGCCCTGCTCCCGCATCTCCACCAGCGCGTCGATCGCCCCACCCTTCATCATCGCCCCATCCAGGTCCGCCATCGTCGTCACCGCATGCAGCTGGAAAAGATCATATCCGTCCACCCCCAGCCGTTCCATTCCGGTCCGGATGTCCTCCCAAGTCTGCGTGTAAGTCCGCCCCTGCGTCTTGCACCCCAGGAACATTTGGTCGCGAATCTTCGGCATCCAGGTCTTCATCCGCTCCAGCGCCTGCCCGTACCCCGGCGCGATATCGATGTGATTCACCCCGTGCTTCAGGATCAACTCCACCGCCTCGTCCGCCATTTCCTGAGATCTGGTCCCCAGCGCCGCCGTCCCGAACGTCACGATCGTGCTCTCGTGCCCCGTCCGTCCCAGTCTTCGTTTTTCCATCAGTCGGTTCCCAGTTTGCTGAATTGAGTACTAATCTTATTTCTTCCCGGTCGTAGATTCTCGCCACTGCGCATCCATTCCCCAAATCAGCCCGCCTACCAGTCCGCCTGCCGCACCGGCAGCGGGTCCACCGTAAACGCCATCCGGTCCGCTAGCCTCTCATACATCGCCAGCTTCAAGTCGACGCTCTCCGGATCGTTCCACAGATTCCGGGTCTCATTCGGATCATCCTCAAGATCATATAGCTCCCCCGTCCCCGTCCCGTGCGCCGCCACCAGCTTGTGACTCCGCGTCCGCACCATCGTCACCTGCGCCGTCGGCTCCCGGTGCCACGGCATCGCGTTGTAGTACTCCGAATACAGGTCCTCCCGATGCTCGTGCAACTCCGACTCTCCCGTAAGCAGCCGCCAGAACGACCACGCCTGCATCCCCACCGGCCGTTCCGCTCCCGCCGCCTCCAGGATCGTCGGCGCCAGGTCGCTCAACTCGATCAACGCCCCACTCCGCCGTCCCGCCGGGATCACCCCCGGCCACCGCACGATCAGCGGCACCCGCACCGCCGGCTCGTAGAAATACGGCCCCTTCCAGTAGATACCGTGATCCCCCAACATCTCCCCGTGGTCCGACGTGAAGATCACCATCGTGTTCTCCGCCTGCCCCGTCTCCTCCAGCTTCTCCAAAAGCCTCCCCACCTGGTCGTCCACCAAATCGCACATCGCCCAGTACGCCGCCCGCGCCAGCCGGTGATCCCGCTCGCTCATCTCCCCCTCCCGGAACTGCTGACCCGTCCCCCCGTATCCCCCTTGCTCGCTGTCAATCTTCTGAAACGGACCCTTGTCCACCAGTTCCCCGTTCACGTAATTCGGCAACGGGATCTCATCTAGCCGGTCCAGGTACCTCTCCAGGTATTCCACCGGCGGATTGAACGAGTGATGCGGGTCATAGATATTCACCGAGAAAAGCCACGGATTTTCAAAATCCGCCGCCGACTCCATGAACGTCATCGCCTTCTCCACGCACCACGTCGTGTGATGGTGCTCCGCCGGGTAGCCCGCATCCACATGCGGCGACCCCTCATACGGATACGGCTCGTAGTCCACCCCCTTCTCCGTCAGCCACAGCCCGTATTCATTGCCCACCCAGTCCAGGCCCGAGTGATGCGACCAGTGAAACACCGCATAGCCGTCGTCGATCCGCCGTTCCGTGTGCGGTTGCGCCGCCGGGTGGCAGGTGGACAGATGCAGCTTTCCCGCCAGCCCGCAGGTGTAGCCGACATCCGCCAGTACCTTCGTTATCAACACCTCATCCGCCGGGATATCCGCCCCGTTTTGCCTACCCCGGCACGTCCGCGGGTATCTTCCGGTCAGAAAGCTCGCCCGGCTCGGCGTGCAAATCGGGCTCTGGCTGATGCAGTAGTCGAATATCACCCCCTCCTCCGCCAACCGGTCCACCACCGGCGTCCGCACGAACTCATTCCCATAGCACCCCAGCGTGTCCCAGCGTTGCTGATCCGTGCATATCCACAGGATGTTCGGTCGTTCCATCAAATCCCCTTGACGAAGGTGACGCTCATCCTCCGGACTGCGCCGCCAGGAAATACACCTTGCTCTGCACTTTAAGTTTCGTCCTCAGTCCCGTATCCACCTCGCCACCATCGATGTACAGCGCCAGGCCCGGACGCAGCCCCTCCCCCTCCACCAGACGCGCCTTGATTCCCGGATAAGCCACTTCCAACTCGTCCACCGCCTCACCGGCCGTCCTCGCCGACACCTCCACCCGCGACCTTCCTTCCGTCAATTCCCGCAGCGCCGACGGAATATGAATCAGCGCCACCGCTAGACGGCTTCCTTGGCCCGCAGAGCCGCCACTACCCGCGCCGGTGACATCGGCAGTTCCCGCAGCCTTACCCCCGTCGCGTCGAACACCGCGTTCGCGATCGCCGCCGGCGGCGGCACGATCGGCATCTCGCCCACCCCCCGCACCCCGTACGGATGCCCCGGATTCGGCACCTCCACGATGATCGCCTCGATCATCGGCAGGTCAACAGCCGTCGGCATCCGGTAATCCAGCAGAGAGTCGTTCCTCATCCGCCCATCCTCGTCGTACCAGTATTCCTCGTTCAGCGCCCAGCCGATCCCCTGCACCGTCCCGCCCTGAATTTGTCCCTCCACGATCTCCGGATGCACCGCCGTCCCCGCGTCTTGCACCGCCGTATACCTCAGTATCTCGATCTTCCCCGTCTCCACGTCCACCTCTACGTCCGCCAGGTGCATCGTCGTCGTCGGGCCGATCCCGGCAGGCGAAACGCTCGCCCGTCCCGTCACCAGTATGTTCCTCGCCGCCAACAGCGCCGCCGCTTCCTTGAAATCGACCTCTTCCCCTTCTGCCGTGAATTTACCCTCCTCACAAGCCACGTCACCCACTTCCCAGATTCGAGCCAGCCCCTCGCACATCTGCTCCAGCATGTCCTCCGCGGCCTCGTGCGCCGCCCAACCCGTCGCAAACGCCGTCCGGCTGCCGCCCGAGGTCCCCGTCAGCCCCACCGTATCCGTGTCCGGCACGATCGGGTACACCTCGCTCACCGGGATTCCCAGCGTCTCCGCCATCTGCATCGCCACCGTCATGCGCGTCCCGCTCAGGTCTACAGAACCTTCCAGCAGCGTCACCGTCCCGTCCGGATTCAACCGCCCCTGCGCCGACGAAAGCCCGCCCCCGTTTCGCCACAGTCCTCCCGCCAGTCCGCGCCCTCGCCTCAGAGCCGGCCCGGCCGGCTCACCGGGCGGAGCCTTCCAGTGGTCCGATTCCGCCATCGCCTCGATGCATTCCCGGGTACCAATCTTCGCGAACGGCGGCCCGTCCACCCGCAGGTCCCCCTCCGCCGACGCGTTCCGTCGCCGGAACTCCAACGGATCCAGCCCCGCCTGCCGCAGCGCCTCGTCAATCGTCGTCTCCACCGCGAACGATATCTGCGTCCCGCCCGGCGCCCGATACGCCCCCGAATGCGGTTTGTTGACCACGACCTCATAAATATCCACCCGCAAATTGTCCAGGCTGTAAGCTCCCAGCGATCCCACCGCCGCTCCGCTGGACCAGATCGACGGGTACCCGCCCGCCTCATACGCCGCCCACACCTTGGCCGCCGTCAGCTTGCCTTCCTTCGTTATCCCGACCTTCGCCCGGCTCCAGCTTCCCGGCGAAGGCCCCGTCGAACGCAGGACTTCCGAGCGCGTCATGGTCATCTTCACCGCCCGGCCCGATTTCCGCGCCAGCAACGCGCTCAGAAATTCCAGGTACACCGTCGCCTTCCCACCGAACCCACCGCCGATTTCCAGCGGCGTCACCTTGATCTTCGAGACCGGATGCTTCAGCAGCGCCGCCAGTTCCGACCTCACCCCGAACGCCCCCTGCGAACTCGACCAGATTTCTAGAGTGCCGCTCTCACTCCAGCGCGCCGTTGCCGCTTGCGGCTCGATATATCCCTGGTGCACCGTCGCCGTCTCATACTCGTTCTCCACCACGATATCCGCCGCCGCGAACCCCGCCTCAACGTCTCCCTCCTCGAAGCGCCGGTGGATCGCCACATTGCTCGCCTCTTTCGCCACCAGCCCATCCGCGTTCGTGAACACGTCATCGTGCAAAAGCGGCGCGTCCGGCTTCATCGCTTCCCTGGTCGTCATCACCGCCGACAACGGCTCATATTTCACCTCAATCATCTCCACCGCCACCTCCGCCGCCGGTTCATCCACCGCCGCCACCGCCGCCACCGGATGCCCTTCATAAAGCACCTTCCCCCGCGCCAGCATGTTCGCGCTGTAGTGCGCCAGGCTCAGCACCCCTTCCGCCGGCGACGCCACATGCGGACCCATATCCGGCGCGTCCGCGCTCGTGATCACCGCCAGCACACCCGGTGCTTTCTCCGCCCGGCTCGTGTCGATACTTACGATCCGGGCATGCGCGTGAGGACTTCTCAACACCATCCCTCTCGCCGCCCCCGGCGCCATCACGTCCGCCCCAAAAGTCGCCCTGCCCGTCACCTTGTCCGCCGCGTCGTGCCGTATCGGGTTCGACCCCACGACCGTGAAGTCGCCGGATTTCAC
>CAUYYU010000114.1:0-6918 GCA_963577415.1 Chloroflexota bacterium | reverse complement strand
CTGAAAAAGGGGGCGCACGTAGCGGTGTTCGCCGTCCTGGCGCTGCTGACCTATCGAGCGCTCCGCCACGACACGGGCCACGTCGTGGCCCTGGTGTCAGCCGCGGCGGTGGCCGTAGGCTACGGGGCGCTGGATGAGTTTCACCAGAGCTTCGTGGCCGGGAGAAACGCGGCCGCGCTGGATGTATTGATAGACACCGCGGGAGCTACCATGGCGCTGGCGACACTGCATTACTGGCACAACCTCAGACTTATTACCTCGCCCAACCAAGGGGCGCGGCAGCAGTTCCACCAAAAAGGGAGCGACTTCGATGGCATCGGATAAGTTTATGGAGCCGGGTCTCACATTTGATGACGTTTTGCTGGTGCCGGGCCGCTCGGACGTGATGCCGGCGGACGCCGATCTCACGACCCGCCTGACACCCAATATCACCCTGAACGTGCCGTTCATCTCATCTCCAATGGACACGGTGACCGAAGCGGACATGGCGATCGCTATCGCCCGCGAGGGCGGGCTGGGAATCATGCACCGCAACCTGTCCGTGGAGTCGCAGGCCGTCGAGGTAGACAAGGTAAAGCGGTCGCAGTCTGGGATGATCACCGACCCCATCACGCTAGCGCCGGACGCCATTCTGGATGACGCGCTGGAATTGATGGGCCGGTATCACATCTCAGGAGTGCCGGTGACGAAACCCGACGGCCATCTAGTCGGCATTTTGACCAACCGCGACATCCGCTTTTGCAACGACACCTCGACGCCCGTCGCGGAGCTGATGACGCGCGAGAATTTGATCACCGTCCCGGTCGGCACCACGCTGGCGGACGCCGAGCAGATACTGCACAAGCACCGGGTGGAAAAGCTGCTGGTGGTGAATGACGACTACAAGTTGAAGGGTCTCATCACGGTAAAGGACCTGGCAAAACGGGAACAACACCCGGGGGCTTCGTTCGACAGCACGGGCCGGTTGCTCGTGGGAGCGGCCGTGGGGGTGGGAGACGAGGCGAAGGTGCGGGCGCGCGAGCTGGTGAACGCCGGCGTGGATGTGATCGTTTGCGACACCGCCCACGGACACAGCCAGCGAGTGATCGAGATGACGCGTTGGCTCAAGGAGAACCTGGACCTGGACATCATCTCCGGCAACGTGGCCACGGCCGGCGGGGCGTCGGATTTGATCGCCGCTGGGACGGACGCGGTGCGGGTGGGAGTGGGCCCGGCGACGATTTGTACGACGCGAGTGGTGGCCGGAGTCGGAGTGCCGCAGATCACGGCCATCGCCGAATGCGGCAATGTGTGCGGAGAGCACGGGGTGGGGTTGATAGCAGACGGCGGCATCCGGTACTCAGGTGATGTGGGCAAAGCGATCGCGGCCGGAGCCGACACCGTGATGATCGGCAGCATGTTCGCCGGTACCGACGAAAGCCCCGGCGAGATCATCCTGGCCCAAGGGGAGCGGTTCAAAGACTATCGCGGGATGGGTTCGATCGGAGCGATGCGCGCGCGAGGCTACAGCCGCGACCGGTACTCGCAGGAGCATGTGCAGGACACGTCCAAGCTGGTGGCCGAGGGCATCGAAGGGCGAATTCCATATCGAGGCGCGCTTGCCATCACCATGGCGCAGCTCACCGGCGGCCTCCGCCAGTCGATGGGCTACTGCGGCACCCCGGACATCGGCGCCCTCAAGTCACGCGGTCGGTTCGTGGTGATGACCCAGGCCGGACTCAACGAAAGCCACCCGCACGACATCGTCATCACCAAAGAAGCCCCCAACTACCAGGTCCGCCGCTAGCAGCCACAGGCTGCCTTTCGTTTCACCTCAAGCCGGTTTCGTCGGAGCGACCTAGTCTTCCTGCTTTTCGCCCTTGCTCCCATCAGCTTTCTTCTTCACTTCGGGCTAGACCCACCAAAGCAGCCCATCTTCCTGCTTTCCGGCCGGCTGCCCGCGGCAGATTCTTCTTTAGCCTCCGGCTAGTCCCACCGAAGCAGGCCATCTTCCTGCTATCCCGCCGCTATCCCCGTCGCCCTTTGCCTGACCTCTAGTCCCGCCCCACCCGTCCTGGTCCTTACCCCGGAACTCCCCACAACCAGATCGTACCGTCGAAACTACCGCTGGCCAACAGCTCCCCATCCGGGCTGAAGGCAATGCTATCAATCTGCGACCGATGCCCACTCAGCCTCCCTGCCTCTTGGCCGGTTTCAGCGTCCCAGAGCCGGATCGTATTGTCTTTCCCCGGGCTGGCCAGCAGCCGTCCATCAGGACTGAACGCCAGGCCGTATCCGCCGCCCAGATACCAGGCCATCGTGCGTAACTCCTGGCCGGTTTGCACGTCCCAGAGGCGGACGGTCCAATCGCTGCTGGCACTGGCGATCCGCCGGCCGTCGGGCTGAAGGCGATGCCGCGGACGCGGCGGAAGTGGCCCTGCAAGGTGCGGACGGTGAGCCGGGATTCGCGGGTGTCCCAGATCCGGATATCGCCGTCGCTGCCGGCACTGGCGAGGAGGGTGCCATCGGGGCTGTAGGCTAGTCCGGTGACCCTTCCGGTATGTCCTTCGAGAGTGCGGATCAGTTCGCCGCCCGGCGTGGCCCAGAGCTTTATGACGCCGTCCGCGTTGCCGCTGGCAAGCAGGCGCCCGGACGGATCGAAGGCGACGCCCAGTACCCAGGCGTACTGGGCTTCAAGCTGACGCAGCGCCCGGCCGGACCGCGGATCCCAGAACCAGACGGTGTTGTCCCACCCGACGCTGGCCACCAGGCTGCCGTCGGGACTGATGGCGAGACCGGAAAGCGGTGCACTGCGCGGATCGAGGGTGCGGAGTGCACGGCCGGTATCCAGGTCGCGGAAGGTCCAGATGCCGTCCGCCTGCGAGGTGATCAGGCGGCCGTCGGAATCGAATCCGACGCCGAGGACGGGACCGGTTTCCCTTGGGGAGGGCACTCGCGGCCGGATTCTAGGTCTAGGTACTGCAGGCTGCCGTTGGATCTGTTGATCACGCCAAAAGTGCCGTCGGGGTCGATGGCGACATCGAATGGCAAGTCGAGAGCGTCGGCGATCCGGTGCGATTCAAGACCGGTCGCCGGGTCCCATAATCGTACGTCGCCGTCGTAGCCGGCGCTGATGAGCCAGCAACCGTCGTGGGTGACACTGAGAATGAAAATCCCGTCGGTGTGCCCGGTGAAGGTCCGCAATTGGCCGCCGTATATCGGGTCCCAGAACCAGATGGCGCCATCGATCCCGCCGCTGGACAGCAACCGTCCATCGGGGCTGAAGGTGATACGGCGGACCCAATCGGTGTGGCCTTTGAAGAGGTGTAACAGACGGCCGGTGGGCAGGTCCCAGACTTTGACGGTCTGGTCGAAGCTGCCGGTTGCGAACAGTGCCCCGTCGTGGCTGATCCTGACCTCGGAGATGCTGTCGCGGTGGGCGTCCAAGGAGCGAATTTCGCGGCCGGTGAGCGGGCCCCAGTACTTGACGATGCCATCTTCGTCGCCGGTGATGATGAGCTGGTCATCGGGGCTGATATCGATGGCGAAGGTGGTGCGGTGGGCCTGCCAGCGGGCGATCTCCTCGTGTGAATCGGCGTCGTATATCCGCAGGAGACCGGCCCCGGTGGTGAAGGCCAGGGTGCGACCGTCGGAGGAAAAGGCGGCCCACCCCCCGGAGCCGAACCCGAGCCTGGAAAGCGGGGACACACGGAAGGCGTTGGACAGAGTGAGGACCGGCAGAGAGTCGGGCAACGGGCGCTCGCCGGGATCGAGCGGGAAGCGTCCGTCGGAGTCCGGGCCAGCCGGGGAATCCCTGCCGAACCGGGCGCCGCCTTCACAGCCACCGACGGCGGCGATCGCGAATGTCGCAAATCCGACAACGAGCAATCGACGGCGAGTCACAGTGGCCACACTCCTTCCCCCGAGAGTAGCAGTCGCCCGGACTATCCCGCCCGGACCACCCTCCTCGCCCGACTCCCCGACCGGCGTCCGCACGCGAAATCGCGTTCGCGCCGCGGACGGTAACGCCATAAGGCCGAAAAATGGTCTGGATTTCGTGGCGAATTCCCCCAATTCGGACTGCTTTTCAACTAAAATCAAATGTCGTCTGATGAATTTGACCGGCTCCCACAAATGGCTCTGGGGGCTTTTTTGATTGATTGGCGCCACTCATGGATGATCACTCGAACGAAATTCTCACCGTCCAGGGGAAGATCGAACTCGAGGCCGAGCTGGAGAATCTGACACACGTCGTGCGGCCGCGGCTTTCCGAACGTATCCACGAATCCAAGGAATTCGGAGAGATGGCCGAGGGCGGCGAATTCGACGACGCCAAAAACGAGCTCGGATTCGTCGAAGGCCGCATCGAGTACCTCCAGGACGTCCTCACCCAGGCCACCATCGTCGAAGGGCACGACCCTTCCGTCGTCTCCCTCGGCGGCTTCGTGCAGGCTTTCGACCAGCACGGCCAAAAGCACACCTTCAACATCGTCGGCCCCGCCGAGGTCGATCCGGCCGAAGGCAAGATTTCCAACGAATCACCCGTCGCCCGCGCCCTGCTGGGCAAGCACGAGGGCGAGACCGTGGAAGTGACCGTTCCCGCCGGCACGATCGAGTATTCAATCAAGAAAGTCTGGTAGGCAGATTCCCGAGTCCGCGCCCCCCGATTCCAGCGAACCCACCGGCTCCCTGATGGCCCCCCGCTTGGACAAGCTCGCCCGCATGAGAGAGGCGGGAACGAACCCCTTCCCGGACGACTTTCGCCGCACCCACACCTCGGTGGAAGCCCTCGCGGCGCACGCCGATTCAGGAGACGAGGAAGCGACCTACCGCGTAGCCGGGCGGCTGGTGCGCCTGAACGACATGGGCAAGAGCGCCTTCACCCACCTTCAGGATGGGGCCGGGCGAATCCAGCTCTACTTCCAGAAGAACCGCCTCGGCGATGAGCGGTTCGAGGAGTTTCTGTCGCTCTTCGATCTGGGCGACTTCGTCGGGGCTGAGGGAACCATGTTCACCACGCGAACCGGCGAGGCCACCCTGCGGGTCGAGACCTACAAAATGCTGTCGAAAAGCCTGCGTCCGCTCCCCGAGAAGTTCCACGGGCTGAACGATCCCGAAATCCGGTACCGCCAGCGCTACCTGGACCTCATCGCGAACGAAGACGTGCGCCGTACCTTTGAGATCCGCACCGCCGTCACCACCTCCATCCGCCATTTCCTCGATGCCCGCGGCTATCTCGAAGTCGAGACCCCTATCCTGCAGCCGCGCTACGGCGGAGCCTCCGCCCGTCCGTTCACCACCCACTACAACGCGCTCGGCGAAGACCTCTACCTGCGCATCGCCGACGAGCTCTACCTCAAGCGCCTCATCATCGGCGGCATGGAGCGCGTCTACGAATTCTGCAAGGATTTCCGCAACGAAGGGATCGACCGCACCCACAGCCCGGAATTCACCATGCTCGAAAGCTACGAGGCCTACGCGGACCACACCGACATCATGCGGCTGGTCGAGGAGATGATCGCCGCCGTCGCCGCCACCGTCCACGGCTCCACGAAGCTGCCCGTCGACGGCGGCGAAATCGACTTCAATCCACCGTGGGAGCGCGTCACCTTCCGCGACGCCGTCCTCCGCGAGGCCGGCCTCGACATCGAGGACTATCCAGACGCCGAATCCCTCGCCGCCCGGGCCCGCGAGCGCGGACTCGAAGGCAACCCCGATCTCGGCCGCGGCAAGGTCCTCGACGAGATTCTGGAAAAGCTCGTCAGCCCGAAGCTCACTGCAACCACCTTCGTCCACGACTACCCGGTGGAAACGTCGCCGCTGGCCAAGCGCAACCCGGCCGACGAACGCTACGTGGGCCGCTTCGAGGCCTTCGCCGCCGGGATGAAATTAGCCAACGCCTTCACCGAACTCAACGACCCCATCGACCAGCGCCGTCGCTTCGAGGAGCAGGCGCGCGCCATCGAATCCGGCGACGAAGAGGCCCAGGTGCTCGACGAGGACTTCCTCCTCGCCATGGAGCACGGCATGCCGCCAACCGGAGGACTGGGCATCGGAATCGACCGGCTCGTGATGCTGATGTCCGGCCAGCGGAACATCCGCGAGGTCATCCTGTTCCCCCAACTACGCACCCGGAGCCAGCCAGACGCTGGCGGCTCCGGCTAACGCGCCCCCATGCTCGCGCTCAATCTCATCCGCAACGAAACCGACCGCGTCCGCTCCGGCCTCGCCGCCAAGGGCGAACCGCCCGAATCTCTGGACGCCGTCCTCAAGCTCGACGAACAGCGCCGCGCCATCCTCGGCGAACTCGAAGAACTGCGACACCGGGTCAACGAGCTATCCCGCCAGATCGGACCCGCCCCCGACCAGGAGACCCGGCAGAAACTCATCGCCGAATCGAAAGAAGCCTCCACCGGAATCGGCCCGCTGGAGGAAAATCTCGCCACAACCGAAACCGAGCTCAACGAGCGCCTCCTCGGCATCCCCAACCTCCCGCACGAGTCGGCCCCCGTCGGCAAGGACGCCGCCGACAACGTGGAAATCCGCCGGGTCGGCGACCTGCCGAAATGCGACTTCGAGCCGCGCGGCCACGTCGAAATCGCCGTCGACCTGGGCATCCTCGACGTCGAGCGCGCCGGCAAGCTATCCGGCTCCGGCTTCTGGCTACATCGCGGGCTCGGCGCCAAACTCCAGCGCGCCCTCCTCAACTGGATGCTCGATCTGCACACCTCCCGCCACGGCTACACCGAGGTCTACACGCCGGCTCTCGTGCGGTCGGACGCGATGGTCGGAACCGGCCAGCTACCGAAATTCGCCAACGAGATGTACCGGGTCGAGCGCGACGATCTCTGGCTCGCGCCCACGGCCGAGGTGCCCGTGACCAACATCCACCGGGAAGAAATCCTGCCGCCGGGCAGCCTGCCCATCAAATACGCCGCC